>NZ_JBFUKF010000303.1:0-6106 GCF_056400985.1 Mucilaginibacter sp. P4_G9
CTCTTATATTGGTCTATGAAAGTTACGTTATTTTCAATCTCCTGGTTTTTATTTTGATTCTTAAAATCTTTTGATCTGATCTTATCTATTGCAAGGTTGCGTGCAATATTAACCATCCAGGTAAATAAACGACCTTTTTCGGCACTATAGCTCGAAAAGGAATGCCAGATTTTTACGAATGTTTCCTGCAAAACATCTTCTGCTATTGGGGTATTGGTAACAATGCGGGAAATAACACCATACAGCGACGGCGAATACATATCATAAAGTGCTTCAACCGCGATCTTCTCACGATTTCTTAATGCACGCACCAGTTCTTCTTCCGAAAGCGATATCTTGTGTTTCTTACTCAACCTGGTTAATATATAAAGGGATTAATTACAAATCAAACAGATGTTTTTCTGCATGATAGGATGAGCGCACCAATGGGCCGCTTTCCACGTATTTAAAACCTTTATTAAGGCCAATTTGTTTTAAATGAGCAAATTGATCCGGATGGATCCAGTCGAGTACCGGGTGGTGATTACGGGTTGGCTGTAAATACTGCCCCAGGGTTAGTATGTGTACACCTGCAGTTAACAGGTCGTCCATGGCTTCTAAAATATCCTCCTCAGTTTCGCCCAGGCCAAGCATAATGCCCGATTTTGTACGTAATCCGGCTTCCGATACATGCTTTAAACACTCCAGGCTGCGATCATATTTTGCCTGGATGCGCACTTCTTTTGTTAAGCGCCTTACAGTTTCAAGGTTGTGGGATACTACCTCGGGCCTGGTTTCCAAAACACGGGCAAGGTTATCCCAGTTGCCCCTGAAATCGGGCAGCAAGGTTTCTAAAGTAGTTTCGGGGCTTTCACGGCGAATGGCATTTATAGTTTCGGCCCAGATGATAGAACCGCCGTCTTTAAGGTCGTCGCGGTCAACAGAGGTGATAACGCAGTGCTTTACCTGCATTAGCTTTACCGAGGTAGCTACACGGTTAGGCTCGTCAACGTCAACAGCCAAAGGCCTGCCGGTTGCTACAGCGCAAAATGAGCATGAGCGGGTACAAATATTACCCAGTATCATAAAAGTAGCTGTGCCGGCACCCCAGCACTCGCCCATGTTAGGGCAATTACCACTTTCGCAAATAGTGTGCAGCTTGTGTTCATCAACCAAACCGCGCACATGTGCATATTCTTTTCCAATAGGAAGCTTTACCCTCAGCCAATCCGGCTTACGCTGTACCTGGCTTACCGCGGGAACTACCGGCAATTCAATCATGTTACAAATGTAGTTAAAAACAGTATAACCAATTATAGGGTAATGCTTAGGTTGTAATTATTATTACAGTAAATTGATGTGCGGATTTTCAAATTAGCCTTGTTGAGGGCTCCGCCGTTTCAGAAGCGCAGAATTTCACCTTCGGTTTTTTATGACACTATTCGGGTGTTCGGGACGTACGTGTAACGTATTGAATGTCAATTTGATAGGTTTTGATCCTGTGTTTAGCTTGTTGATTATGAGGGCGTTGTGTATTTTACGCATTGCTCTCTTAACACTATCCTGTCGGCACCCTTCCATAACTTTTGCGTGCACCAAATTAGTACCGTTGCGCTAACGCAGCGCTACTTTATACACACCTATACCCGAAGAACTACGGAAACTAATAAAATTTTAGCTTAAAACACTCAATGCTTCCTCAACCGAAATGCCGCCATGCGACTGATCGAGCACGCACTCGCCATCTTTGATAAGTATTAATTGCGGCGACTCATGGTGTACCTGGAAAAGTTGTGCTACCATGCCCGATAGTTCGCGGTACTTGATGAGGTCTAAAAAATAGAGGGGCATATCTTCGGGGAGGTCTTCCCAATCCAGTTCGAAGCGTCTTTTTGCCATCATGCTGATGGAGCAACGTGTACTATGTTTAAAAATCAGGCTATAGCCTTGATTTTGTTTGATCTCGTTAAGCTGATCTGCCGATTCAAGCGGTATCCAGTTCATAAAAATTATATATAGTAAAAGAATCAGGAACCGGGAGTTAAGAATCAAGACAATTCATCATAGCGAAAGAAATTAATCCGGCTATGCCTGGCGCATCAGCTTAAATAAGCCAAAACCTTTTTGTCTTAATATCGTGATTCTTAGCCCCTGGCTCTAAATCAAAACGTAATTATAACACAAAAACCGGTATTGGTTTTCAGGAGATTACAAAAATGACATTTGCCTGTTACCGGCCAGATCTGGGATATGATCCGTAAGCAGGGCATAATTTATTGGAGCATGATGATATGCTGCCAATAGTTAGCGCTATAATAGCTATGTAAATTATTTTTTTCATTGTTTTAACACTATAATGGTTTAACGCAGATCAGCTATTTAATGTTTCGGCAAGTGCTGCCATTTTTATGGCAGTAATTGCAGCTTCATCGCCTTTGTTGCCATGTTTGCCGCCTGCGCGGTCAATGGCTTGTTGTTGGTTATCTGTTGTTAATACCCCAAATATAACAGGTTTTGAATATTTTATTGCAACATTACTTACGCCATTTGCTACCGCATTGCAAATAAAATCAAAATGCCTGGTTTCGCCCTGTATTACACATCCTAAACATATCACGGCATCCAGCTTACTGGTTTTTAACAGCAGGTCGGCACCCGATGTTAATTCAAAACTGCCGGGTACAGTGTGCGTGAAAATATTTTCGGGCAGGGCGCCATTGGCAACCAGGCTATTATAAGCACCCCGGTAAAGCGCGCCGGTGATCTCGGCATTCCACTCAGCTACGGCAATGCCAAATCGGTATGCTGCGGCAGATGGGATCTCGGTATTTGAAAAATCTGAAAGGTTTTTTAATTGAGTAGCCATTTTTTTATTTCGGATGTTCGATTTGGAATTTATTTTTTTATTTCGGAAGTCAGAATTGGGGTGTCGGATTTATTAATTTGATATAAAAAGAAATGTTCGATTTCTGATTCGCGCAAAGGTAATATTACCAATTTACAAATCCGAAATCGAACATTCGAAATCCGAAATCAAAATTAAAGCTTCGCTTCGGCGCGGGCAATGTATTCGTCGATATTTTGTGCTTCGGCGCTTTCAGGATATTCTGTTTTTATCCTTTTGTATGCTTCGCCGGCAGATTTATTGTCTTTGGTTTCTTCATAAACAAGGCCCAGCTTTTTTAAATAAAGCGGCGATAAAAACTTATTTTTTGCTTTATCAACAGCCTTGCTAAAATAGGTTGCGGCTTTTTCGTAGTCTTTTAACTCTACATAGGCATCGCCTGTGCTGCCAAAAGCTTCGGCGGCTACCATGCTGTCGTCGCCGCGGTAGTTATCTAAGTTTTCAATGGCTTTACGGTATTCGCCTTTGTTTAAATAAGCGGTACCTAAATAAAAATAAGCAAGGTTGGCAGCTTTGGTGTTACTGTAATCGCTGATGATCTTTTTAAAGCCGGGATAGCTGGCGTCGCCATTAATGGCTTTGTCCCAATCCTTTTTGGCCCAAAAATCCTGCGCTACGTACATTTGATTAGCCGCAGTAACTTCGCGCGGACCTAAATACACTTTCAGGTATAAAAAATAGATTGCGATGAGCGCAATAACGGCTCCACCAATAAATAATAAGCTTTTTTGATTCTCGCGCACGAAATTGCCGCCCTGTCCTGGATTAGGATCTGGTGCTGCAACTTTGGTATTCGCCTGGTTTTTTGACATTGTTATAACAAAATTAAGTTTGCAAAGTTACGGTTTTCAAAATTTCTGGCAATAGCTTTTGTGTTAATTCTTTAGGGGATGTTTTTTTGGGGTAATTGCGGGTGTTTTGGTGGGTAGATTAGCTTATGACAGATGTGTACAAAAAAACCTTTTGTCATGCTGAACGTAGTGAAGGATCTATTCGCAGACTGTACAGGGCGAAGCGGCATGGCGAATAATAGATGCTTCACTCCGTTCATGACAGATGGCTTTTTTGCAACAAGTCATGGGTAACGCAGTGAAGGATCTATTTCCCCCGTGCTTTTTATTTCTTCCGAACAGCTATAATGAACATCAAACCGCAACACCTCCCGGTAATTTATCAATGGAGGCGGCTAATGATCTATCCTTATCGGTTACAATATCACCCTGGTCGTGGGTCGAGAGCCAGATTTCGACTTTATTCCATTCATTTTTCCAGGTTGGGTGGTGATTCGCGGATTCGGCCAACAAAGCCACGCGGGTCATAAAAGAAAATGCTTCCGAAAAGTCTTTAAATTTAAATGCTCTGTAAAGCTTATTATCAATTTCCTGCCACATGGTTTTTATTTACCTCCCTTTACCTAACAGGGGAATTGGCAACATGTTTTATTAATACCTGGCAAATACCAATTTTACTTGCGTGGATTCCAAATCCTCCTTTTGTAACTCGCTTTTTTATAGGTAGAATATAAAAACGTAGCACATCGGAGAATAACCGGAAAAGTTAAGACGGGAACCACGCTTGTTTTACCCTATTTCTGTGCCATTAATCAGTGATATTTACCCTAATTCCGTAACATGTTGTCGTGGACAGCAATTACCTTAACTAAACTCCGGAAAAGACAATGCTCTCAGACCTAATTACTTGCATCTTAAGATAAAAATTCGTTCCTTTATTATGCCGACCGGCATGGCTGAAAAATTGTAATTCCACGCCTTCGTCATATCTTCTGCCATTAACGATTTTTTTTATGGCGCTAATAATCAATTACCTGGAAATTGAACTACAACTATTACATACCAAACGAACCCTGTTTTAAGAATGTAATCCATTCTGTTTGGCAGGTTGATGTTTTCCATCTCTTTCATAAGGAATACATTATACCCAAAGGTGTAGTAGAAGTTATTTTTAACTTCAGCGATAGCCCTTTTATCCCGGCTCAATTAGGCAATAAACGGCAATATTTATCAAATTGCTTTATTAGTGGGTTCAACACAGCGCCCATACAGATCCATCTTCCAAAACAACAGATTTTTTTTGGCGTTCTGTTTCAACCTTTGGCCGTAAAAGAGATTTTTAAGGTACCTGCCTGCGAATTTTTAAATATTACGGTCGACTTAACCCTGCTTGATTCAACTTTTCAATCACTTTGGCACCAGCTTGCCGAACAAAATGATTTTGATGCCCGGGTATCTGTTTTTCTTGCCTGGCTGAGGCGAAATTTGGTTGATTGGCAACCCCGGGAACAATTAATGAATAATTTCATATATGCGCCCAATCAACATGATTCATCCGTAACAGCGCTGGCAAATTCTTTATGTTATTCGCCCCGCCATTTATCAAGGAAACTTTTTGAAGCAACAGGAATGAATACTGAAGAAATTTTGCTTTATAAAAAATACCTTCATGCGGTGAATTTAATTCACCAGGGTAAATTATCGATGACAGAAATTGCATTTCAAAGCCATTTTTCCGACCAATCGCATTTTATCAAAACTTTTAAGGCTTATGCAGCGATAACACCCGGTGAATACAAACGGAGCATGAGCAATATAAAAGGGCATATTTATGAAGATGTCCGTTAAATACAATTCTGCGGCTTACCAGGTAGCCATCTTTGCAGAAAAAAAACATGAAAACAATAATCTTATTTGCGTCTATCAGCATTGCCAGCGGGCTGCTGTTTGTAAACATTTATACTTCTTTGGTTGATGCGAGATCATGGGGCGGCGACATTCCTAACTCAATAGCTGCTGCAAGGGAGTATTTTAAAATGGTAACTCCGGGGAACTTTTTCAGGCTGTTTTCGCCTGTTAACCAGGTATTGGGCCTGTTGGCTCTAATACTCTTTTGGAAATCTGCTCCGTCTATCCGGTTGTGTTTAGGGGCTGCGTTTGTTTTATACATTTTAGGGGATGTATTCACCTTTGCCTATTTCTATCCCCGTAATGACATTATGTTTAAAACTGCGCAACTCGCCGATGTTGATTTGCTTAGAAAAACAGTATCAGAATGGAGTATGATGAACTGGATCCGCTCTTTAATTATCCTGGCAGGGCTCTTTTTCTCTTTTATCTCGCTGTATAAAATTTATTTGCTTAATGCTAAATAGCAAATTAGCATGGGGTAGAAGTTTTTTTTAATTACCTTCTAAAGGATACTGTGTAC
>NZ_JBFUKF010000304.1:0-6092 GCF_056400985.1 Mucilaginibacter sp. P4_G9
GGATATCGTATGTGGCCTTACCTGCAATAAACCATTTGTTCCAATCAGAAATGCAGTTTAATATTGCCGGGCTATCGGTTTTTATTGTTTTGATAGGTATTGCGGTAGTTTTCCTTTCCGGCTCTTATCCTGGTTTGGTGTTAGCCAGGTTTCAGCCTATTATGGCCCTAAAAAGCAAGCTATCGCAAGAACACGTTGGCGGCTTTTCATTACGCCRTATTTTGGTGGTAACACAGTTTGCTATTTCGCAGGTGTTAATTATTGGCACTATCATTATTGTATCGCAATTACATTACTCGCAAACTGCCGATCTCGGCTTCAGGAAAGACGGTATAGTTTTACTGCCCGTGCCATCAAATGATAAAACAAAACTAAACACCATGAAAAATCGCCTGAACGAAGTTCAGGGAGTAGAAAAGGTTTCGTATTGTTATCGTCCGCCTGCATCTCAATCAAATAATACCACCGGCGTTAATTATGATCATCGGGCCGAAGACGAGCACTGGGGTATCAATACCAAAACTGCGGATGAAAATTACCTTTCAACATTTAGTTTAAAATTGGTTGCTGGCCGCAATTTTTTTCCTGCTGATACAACAAAGGAGTTTGTGGTGAATGAAACCTTTGTTAAAAAACTTCATTTAAAACCACAGGACGTTATTGGCAAAATGCTATCGATAAACGGTAAACATACAACTGCACCGATAGTAGGAGTGGTGAAGGATTTTTACAATTACTCGTTCCATAGCGAAATTTCGCCGGTATGTATGATGCCAAATTTTAACAACTATTCAACTGTTGCCATCAAAATAAACATGCGTAATGCAAAGAGTTCGCTGGCATCTTTCGAAAAGATCTGGAACCAGACTTTCCCCGAAGAGCTTTATTCATACCAGTTTTTGGATGATAGTATCAAAAAGTTTTACGAGATGGATAATATCCTGCTTACGCTAATTGAAGCTTTCGCCGGCATTGCCATAGTTATAGGCTGCCTGGGCCTATATGGTTTGGTATCGTTTATGGCGGTACGTAAAACCAAAGAAATCGGCGTTCGTAAAGTGCTTGGAGCCGAAATAAAGAATATCCTGTGGTTGTTTGGTAGGGAGTTTACCTTTTTGCTGCTGATTGCTTTTGTAATAGCCGCGCCATTAGCCTGGTGGGCCATGCATAATTACCTGAAGGATTTTCAATACCGAATAACCATCGGCCCGATCATTTTCCTGGAGTCGATACTGTTAACATTTATTATTGCCACAATAACGGTAGGATACCGATCGGTAATGGCATCACTGGCCAACCCGGTTAAGAGTTTGAGAAGCGAATGATTTGTTCATTGGTTCACTGGTTCATTGATGCTCGTCTGTTCAAAGCTATAATGACCTGATACTTGAATTACAAATACCTGTGAATTAATAAACAATGCCACCAATGAACCAGTGAACAAATGAACTAATGAACCAATAAGATGATAAAAAATTATTTCAAGATCGCTTTGCGTAATCTTTGGAAACATAAAGTGTTTTCCTTTATCAATGTAACAGGCCTGTCTATAGGGATAACGGCCTGTTTTTTCATATTTATGTATGTAGGTTTTGAGCTAAGTTATGATAATATGCATAGCAAGGCCGATAGGATCTACCGCCTGGTAACTGATATCAAAACGCCTACCGAAACCATTAACACTGGTGTTACCGCGTGGCCATTTGCGCCAAATATTAAAGCCGATTTTCCCGAAGTTGAATCGTTTGTGCGCATAAGTGGTGGTAGTTTTTTGGTGCGAAGGGGGAATGTAAAATTCCAGGAGGAGAGGTCGGCTTTTGCAGATTCCAGTTTTTTTAAGGTTTTTGATTTTAAGCTTATAAAAGGCGATCCTAAAACTGCATTATCCGAGATAGCCACAATTGTATTTTCAGAGTCGGCAGCAAAAAAGTATTTCGGTAATACCGACCCTGTCGGGCAAACAGTATTGTYAACAGGCGATGCTATCCCCGCTAAGGTAACCGGTGTAATGAAAGACATCCCCGAAAACTCGCAGATTAAAGCTGATATGCTGATCTCGATGGTATCGCTCACGCAAAAATTCAATAAAGGATTGGATAATCAGTGGGGCAATTTTGGGGCATCAAGCTACCTGCTGTTAAAACCAGGCACAAACCCTAAAAGGCTTGAAGCGCAGCTGCCTGCTTTTTTAGAGCGCAGGAATGGCGCTGAAGAAAAGAAACAGCAGATGTTTTACAAATTGCTGTTAGAGCCATTGAAGTCGGTTTACCTGCGTTCAACACGTAGCGGGCAGGAATCTGGTAGCATAACCAATGTATATGTGTTTGCTATAGTAGCAATTTTTATATTGCTGATAGCCTGTGTTAATTTTGTAAACCTTACTACCGCCCGTTCGGTTGAGCGCGCAAAAGAGGTAGGTATCCGCAAAGTAGTAGGCGCCGAAAGATCGCAGCTTGCCCGCCAGTTCATTGGCGAGTCTGTAATATTGTGCCTCATCGCCTTTTTGCTCACTATTGTATTGTCCGTATTGTTTTTGCCTTTATTTAACCAGTTGGCCGGCAAAACTATAAGTGCAGGTATTTTCTCCAACTGGTATTATATAACACTGTTATTTGTTACCTCTGTAGGTATTGGTTTAATTGCCGGTTTGTACCCGGCATTGGTGTTATCGGCATTTAAACCGGTTTTGGTATTAAAGGGCCGGTTTAGCAGCGGCAATAAAGGTAATGCCTTACGCAAAACGCTGGTTATTGCCCAGTTTACCATTTCTATCGCATTAATTATAGGTACTATTGTTGTATACACGCAAATGAGTTTCATGCAAAACCGCGACCTGGGTTTTGCTAAAGATCAGATGCTGATCCTGGATACCAATGGCGACCCGGCAGGTACTGCGTTAAAAGAAGCCATTGCATCAATACCAGGCGTAAAATCAACCGCAAAATCATCAAGTGTGCCGGGTGGAGGCAATCCGGGTGCTTATTCAGAGATTGAAAACAAAAAGGGAGATCTACAAATAGCCAACCTCGACCTTTATTTTGTTGATTGGGATTATGTGAACCAGTTTAAAATTAAAATGGTGGCTGGCCGCGCGTTTTCACGGGAATTTGGTACGGATACAGCCCAGGCTATGTTATTGAATGAAGCCGCGGTTAAACTGTTTGGCTACAGCTCGCCGCAGCAGGCCATAGGCAGGCGCTTTAAACAATGGGGCCGCGAGGGTAAAATAGTWGGTGTGATGAAAGATTTTCATTTCCGTTCGTTGCAGGAAGTCATAAAACCGTTGAGCATGCGTATCGAACTGAAAAACCTGAGTCTTATTTCGGTAAAAATGTCATCGCAAAATACACCGGCTACACTTGCGGCTATCGAAAATAAATGGAAAACATTTATACCTAAAAGACCATTCAACTATTACTTTTTAGATGAATTTTTTGACAGGCAATACCGTGCCGAGCAGCGCTTTGGTAAATTATTCCTCAATTTTGCTGTGCTGGCCATATTTATATCGTGCCTTGGCCTGTTAGGTTTGGCATCTTACAGCACATTGCAGCGCACCCGCGAAATAGGCATCCGTAAGGTATTAGGGGCCACCGTGCCAGGTATTGTAAAGCTGCTATCAAAAGATTTTCTTGTACTTGTAGCCATATCTTTCCTTGTGGCTTCGCCCATTGCCGGACTCTTTATGCATTATTATTGGCTCAAGGGCTTTGCCTACCGCATTGATCTCAGCTGGTGGATATTTGCCATAGCCGGTATCCTGGCCCTGGTTATAGCCCTTGGTACCATAAGCTTCCAGGCCATCCGGGCAGCAACGAGTAACCCCGTTAAAAGTTTAAGAAGCGAGTGATTTTTGGACTTTCGGACAAAGGACTTTCAGACAAAAGACTTTCAGACAAAAGACTTTCAGACAAAGGACGTTCAGACAAAGGATGTTCAGACAAAGGATGTTCAGACAAAAGGTATGTTTTGCCTTCTTTTTGTCCTTTGTCCCAAAGTCCTTTATCCTTTGTCCAAAAATCTTTTGTCCCAAAGTCCTTTGTCTTTTGTCCGAACGTCCAAAAATCCTTCGTCCCAAAGATTGTATCATAAACGTACGCACCGTGTTACATAAACGTACAGTTTTTACTTGCCTGTTTTGATGTAATATATTAATAATCAATATGTTAAAAGTTTGGTATATTATTGATACTTTAATATTAAAATGATCACTATTATTGCTTTAACTAAAATGCAAATCACTAATTCACCAACCCACAAATCCACCAACTAAAAATGTTATCACTTCAGCATATTTCTAAATACTACCAGGTAAGCGGACTTAAAAATTATGTACTTAACGACTTGAGCCTTGAAGTTGATGAAGGCGAATTTATTTCGATAATGGGTCCTTCAGGTTCGGGTAAATCAACTTTACTAAATGTCATTGGCATGCTTGATGAACCTTCAGATGGCTATCACTATTTCGCAGGTCACGCTGTACATCAGCTTAAAGAAAAACAGCGTTCTGCTTTATATAAACAATACATCGGCTTTGTTTTCCAGGCTTACCATTTAATTGACGAGCTCACCGTTTATGAAAACATTGAAACCCCGCTTATCTACCAGGATTTTAAAAGCAGCGAACGTAAAGCCATGGTAGCCGATATATTAGATAAGTTTAATATTGTAGGTAAAAAAGATTTGTTCCCCGCGCAATTATCAGGCGGTCAGCAGCAGTTGGTGGGTATTGCACGTGCATTGATAGCCAAACCAAAATTGTTATTGGCCGATGAGCCTACCGGTAACCTTAACTCTAAACAAGGAGAGGAGATTATGGAACTTTTCCGCAAGCTGAACAGGGAAGATAAAGTAACTATCATCCAGGTAACACATTCCGAAAAAAATGCTGAATATGGTACGCGTATCATCAACCTGCTCGACGGTAAAATAGAATCCTCAAAACAACTCTGATCATCATATAGTAATGCGATATTTTAAATTTATATTTTTTGGTTTGATTGCGCTGTCGGCAACACAGGTACAGGCACAAACAGATTCTGTTCTTTCCATTAATCAGTGTGTGGATATTGCTATAAAAAATAACCTCGACGTAAAGAAAAGCGAGCTGGCAATGGAACGGCTGAATGTTGGCTACAAACAGGCAAAGGAATACTTGCTGCCAACATTGAATGGACAAGCGAGCTACAATTTTAACACAGGACGATACGTTGACCCAACTACCAGTAACCCGGTAACAACATCAACTCAATCTGGAAATTATAGCGTTAACAGTAACCTGGCGTTACTTGGCGGCTTTACCAATTTAAACAACATTAAGCAAACATCGCTGGCTTACCAGGCAGGAAAAATGGATTTTCAGCAGGCTAAAGACCAGGTTACCATTAACGTGATAACAGCATATTTGCTGGTGCTTGATAATACCGAATTACTTGCGCAGGTTAACAACCAGGTTGATGTTTCAAAAAAGCAGGTTGAACGATTGAGCATATTGGATAAACAAGGCGCAAATAAGCTGCCATCTGATTTGTACGATTTAAAGGGTACCTATGGCGATAATCAATTGAACCTGGTAGCTGCCAAAACTGCCCTGGAGGTTTCAAAACTAAACCTGATGCAGATGCTGAATATCCCTTATGATAAAAACCTTAAGCTTGTGCCGCTGAATGTTCAGGACGTATCTACAAAAACAGATGCTACATCAGACCAGGTTTATGGTACGGCTTTACAGCAACTTGCTTACGTTAAAGCAGCAGAATTGCGTACTCAAAGTGCCAATAAAGGCGTAAAGGTAGCCAAAGGGGTATTGCTGCCTACATTATCATTAGGTAGTGGTATAGCAACTGTTTACTCAAGCAATTTCCAAATCAACAATAAAAATGTGGGCTTCTACGATCAGTTTAAAGGCAACTACAGCACATTTGTGGGATTTACTTTAAATATTCCAATTTTGAATTATTTTCAAAATCGAAATAAAGTAACATTAGCTAAAATTAACCTGCAGGAAGCTAAATATGTAGAAAATAACACCAAGATAGTTTTAAAGCAAAACGTAGAGCAGGCTTACCTGAACATGACTTCAGCTTATGAAC
>NZ_JBFUKF010000305.1:0-6080 GCF_056400985.1 Mucilaginibacter sp. P4_G9
GGGCAAGGCGCATAGAATTGCTGCAATGCAAAAACCAGTCAGTTATTACGCCGTTTTCGATACAGCGGTCAATTATTTTTTTATTCAGATCAAAATCTTCAAGTTCGACGGCCAGCATCAGCCCTTTTCCCCGAATTTCCTTTATGGCCGGGTGAACCAGCAACTTGCGTAACTGCGTTTCCTTTTCGGCTATGCCCGATGCCAGGTCGTCATTAATCAAAACTTCCAGGGCGGCCAGTCCTGCTGCGCAGCATACCGGGTGGCCACCAAAGGTGGTGATATGGCCTAAGATAGGGTTTTCTTTTAAGGAATCCATTATATTGTTGGATGATATAAAAGCGCCGATGGGCATTCCTCCCCCCAGGGCTTTTGCCAGTAACAATATATCGGGTACAATGCCAAAATGCTCAAAAGCAAAAAGTTTACCTGTACGGCCAAACGCGGCCTGTATCTCATCTAAAATAAGCAGTGCGCCTGTTTCATCACACCGTTTGCGCAAAGCCTGCATGTAGGCAATGTTAGGTACCCTGATACCAGCCTCGCCTTGTATGGTTTCAACAATAACACAGGCGGTTTCATCGGTTATCTGCGGCAGATCATCGGCGTTATTAAACCGAATAAAGGTAACACCAGGCAGCAAAGGCCGGTAGGCCTGCTTAAATTCCTCGTTACCCATTACACTTAAGGCCCCGTGCGAACTGCCGTGGTATGAATTATGAAAGGCCACTATTTGCTGCCTGCCGGTAAAACGCTTGGCCAGTTTTAAGGCTCCTTCAACCGCCTCGGCGCCAGAGTTGGTAAAATAAACTGATTGCAGGTTCCCGGGAAGTAATGACAACAGCTTTTCAGCAAAACGCACTTGCGGTGTTTGTACAAACTCGCCATAAACCATCAGGTGCATGTATTTATCAACCTGCTGTTTAATGGCCTCTTTTACGTATGGATTGCCGTGCCCCAAACTGCTTACGCCAATGCCCGAGATGAGGTCAATAAAGGCCTTGCCCGCTGCATCGTACATATAAATACCCTCGGCACGCTCAAATTCCAGTAATAAAGGGAAATTGGTTGTTTGCGCGTTATTAGCCAAAAAAAGCTGACGTAGGGTAGGCATAAAAGTATTAAGTTCTAAGTCTTGAGTTATTGGCCCAAAGATAAGTTAATTGTGAGGTAATGCCAGTGAACTTTTAATGTGAGAAATCTAAAACAAAACAAATCGCCGGCAATTCCCCCTAATGACTAATGACTAATGACTAATGACTAATGACTAATGACTAATGACTAATGACTAATGACTAATTCCCCGCCCGTTCGCTGCGTTCGCTGAGTTGTTTAATGAGTTCGTCGTTAAATTCCTGTTCGCTTTTGTAAAGCTTGCTTACTTTTTCGGGTGGAAGTATTTTTGAAAAAGAGTCCCGGTAGCGTTTGCGTATAGCTACCATCTGGCTTTCGTAGTAAATTTCCTTGTCTATTTGCTCTGTACCATTAGAGGAGGCACTGGAGTTGTTTAAACGTTTTAAGATGCGTACAGCAGTTAGCTCCTGTTGATATTGGCGGTATAGCGGCCAAAACTTAGTTGATTCACGGTCACTAAGATCAAGCTGTTTGCTGATAAAATTGTTGCGTGCGGCCTCAAGCTTAGCGCCCATTCCATTTTTCTTAGGGCGTGCCGCGTTTTGCCTGGTCGGTGCCAGGTTGTTAACCTGCGCGTAGGATTCAAGACCGGCAGCTATAATAAATAGTATTAAAAAAATATGCCTGATTAACTTACCCATTAAAACTCCTTAATTAATTAGTATCTATATAATCCGACAGATCTTCGTCCAAACTCTCGCTGTTAATTTTTTGTGAGCCATCCATCAGTGTACGGGTATCGCTGGCATCCATATGCAATTGCAGGTAGTTTTTAATTTCGGCTACAGGCACAGTTGATAATTCCTGGTGCAGGTAAGAGTGGTTATGATCTGTAGGTGTCGGGCTTTTCAAAACCACACCTACGCCAAGAATTAAAGCAAAACAAGCCGCAGTAGCATACCTAAAGGTAGCCGAAGCAAACATTTTGCGAATAACACCTCTCTTTTGAACTGTAGCCTGCAGGTTAATCACCTGGGCAACTTCTTCAACCTGGTTAACAGTTTTATTTAAAATGCTTTGGTTAAGCTGCTCAAAATAATTTGCTGGTACAGTAAAGCTTTCCTCATTTAAAAGCTCCTCCACTGCAATCCTGCTTTGAATATTGTTGCCCAGCTCATCAAAATAACCTTCAGGAATCGTAAAACCTTCATCCTGGTTATTTAAAAGTTCCTCCACTGCAATCCTGCTTTGGATGTTAGTGCCCAGCTCTTCAAAATAATTTTCGGGAATGCTAAAGCTTTCAGCTTCATTATTCACGTATTGTTCAATGGTAATCCTGCTTTGGATATTGCCTGCCTGTTCTTCAAAAAAATTGGGAGGGGTAGTAAAGCCGGTGTTCCCGGTAGCTAAAGCCGATTCAATATTTACGCGACTTTGTATGTTGCTGCTTAATTGTTCAAAGTAATTTTCAGGAACGATAAACCCTGTAGATGAGCTTTTTAGCTCTTCCAGCCTGATGCGTGATGTTATGTGCTGCGCTAATTCATTGAAATAGCCAGACGGCACCATAAACGGGTTGTTTGTGYTTACCTGTTTAAGTGATGTATAATCATCCAGCCATTCCCTATTGTCCATATCGCTTTTCATACATAACTATAGATGAACAAAGTGCTAAAAGGTTTAACGTAAATCTGAATTAATTCTGAACTAATCTTTAGAAAGCAAATAAGTCTCTATTTTTTTAACTGCAAGGTGAAAGGATGCTTTTAAAGCACCTACACTTGTACCCAGCACTGCCGAAATCTCTTCATACTTCATATCCTCATAATATTTCATGTTGAATACCAGTTTCTGTTTCTCTGGCAGGGTTAGCAACGCTTCCTGTAATTTGCGTTGTGCCGCGTCGCCGTTAAAGTAGGTCGAATCGGCCAGTGTATCAGCCAGTTCATAAGCAACATCATCCAACGAAACATTATTTTTTTGTTTTTTCTTGTTCAAAA
Organism: Mucilaginibacter sp. P4_G9; assembly: GCF_056400985.1. Taxonomy (NCBI): domain Bacteria; kingdom Pseudomonadati; phylum Bacteroidota; class Sphingobacteriia; order Sphingobacteriales; family Sphingobacteriaceae; genus Mucilaginibacter; species Mucilaginibacter sp. P4_G9. Next base: position 3,072 of record NZ_JBFUKF010000305.1, read on the forward strand.
AAGTAATGCATTCGTTGGATGCTATGCGGTACATCCAGGTATAAAGTTGCGCATCGTTTCTAAAACCCAACAGGTTTTTCCAAACTTTTACAAAAACATCCTGGGTAAGATCATCCGCGTCGTCATGGTCAATTACCATTCGGCGAACGTGCCAGTAAATTTTTTGCTGGTATTTTTTAAGCAACAGGTTAAACGCTTCGTTACGCGTTTTTTCGTCCTGGAACTTGCTTAAAATCTCTGAATCTTCAACCTGCACCGACATTTTATAATTTTTATAGTTAAATGCTAATTAAGCATTTTTGTTTTCTTTCGATAACCTTTTTTGCGGCAAGTACAATATGTTCTGCATCAAGGCCGTATTTGGTCATCAGTTGCTCAGGTGTGCCGCTTTCGCCAAAGCTATCATTTACAGCGATGTATTCTTGCGGGGTAGGGTTATGTGTAGCTAAAACCTGTGCTATGCTATCGCCTAATCCACCTAAACGGTTATGCTCTTCGGCAGTAACCACGCAACCCGTTTTTGCTACCGATTTTAATACCGCTTCGGCATCCAAAGGTTTAATAGTATGGATGTTAATAATCTCGGCATCAATGCCTTGCTCTGCCAGTATCTCGCCTGCCAAAATTGCCTGCCATACCAGGTGACCGGTTGCAAATATACTAACATCGGCGCCTTCATTCACCATCCATGCTTTTCCAATCTCGAATTTTTGATCAGGATCTGTAAAAATAGGAACAACCGGGCGGCCAAAACGCAGGTAAACCGGGCCTTCATATTCGGCAATTGCCATAGTGGCAGCTTTGGTTTGGTTATAATCACAAGTGTTGATAACCGTCATCCCCGGCAGCATTTTCATCAGGCCGATATCTTCCAGTATCTGGTGTGTTGCACCATCCTCGCCTAAAGTTAAACCGGCGTGCGATGCGCAAACTTTAACGTTTTTGTTAGAGTACGCTATTGATTGGCGAATCTGATCGTAAACCCTACCGGTTGAGAAGTTGGCAAAAGTACCTGTAAAAGGTATTTTACCACCAATGGTCATACCTGCAGCAATACACATCATGTTTGCTTCGGCAATACCCACCTGTACAAAACGCTCAGGAAATTCCTTAATAAAATCATTCATTTTTAACGAACCTATAAGGTCGGCGCAAAGTGCAACCACCTGGTCGTTTTTTCTGCCGGCTTCCAGCAACCCGGCGCCAAAGCCCGAGCGGGTATCTTTTTTTTCTGTGTAAGTATATTTTTTCATGAGAGGCCTCACTCAACCCTCTCCAAAAGAGAGGGCTACTTTGTTTAATTGTGGTTAATGATAGTTATTTATTTTCGCTCCCCCTTTAGGGGGCCGGGGGGCTTAATAATCGCCCAAAGTTTCTTCCAGTTGAGCCAGTGCTAATTTCAGTTGCTCATCATTTGGAGCAACACCATGCCATTTGTGGCTGCCAACCATAAAATCAACGCCATAACCCATTTCGGTATGCATTAATATCATGATAGGTTTACCCTTACCGCTGCGGCTTTTAGCCAACGCCAAAGTTTTAACCACATCAGCCATGTCATTGCCTTTCATTTCCAAAACATCCCATCCAAAAGCTTCCCATTTGGCATGTAAATCGCCAAGTGATAAAACAAGTTTGGTTGGTCCATCAATTTGCTGGCCGTTTACATCAATAGTTGATATCAGGTTATCTACCTGGTTATGCGGCGCAAACATTGCTGCTTCCCAAATTTGTCCTTCCTGTAATTCGCCATCACCATGTAGTGTATAGACCAGGCTTTTATCGCCATTTAGCTTTTTAGCCAAAGCAGCGCCGATAGCCACAGATAAGCCCTGGCCTAATGAGCCCGAAGCAATACGTACACCCGGTAAATGTTCATGTGTGGTAGGGTGGCCCTGTAAGCGCGAATTAAGCTTACGGAAGGTTGCCATTTCGGCTTTATCATAGTAGCCCGCATGCGCCAAAGTGCTGTAAAACACCGGCGAAATGTGGCCGTTTGATAAAAAGAAAAGGTCTTCGCCAATACCATCCATATTAAATTTAGGGTCGTGGTTCATCGCCTCAAAATACAGGGCGGTAAAATACTCTGTGCAACCTAATGAACCACCCGGGTGGCCTGATTGACAACCATGTACCATGCGTACAATGTCGCGCCTGATCTGTGACGCGGTTTTTTCTAAGTCTTTAATAGTTGATTTCATTATAAATTTAGGGAACTGAGCTGCTAAAGTAAAAATAATTATTGTTCTTTTAACACTTATTTTACTAAGTCGAGCACTTGTTGTGATGAGTTCTTGGTATCAACTTTACTAATCAGGTGGGCAATGATGCCATCGCCATTAATTATAAAGGTGGTGCGGGCGGTGCCCATATACTGTTTGCCGTAATTGTTTTTCTCAACCCAAACGCCATAGGCTTCAACAATTGCCTTTTCGTTATCGGCTATCAGCGTAAAAGGCAGGCTATATTTGGTCTCGAATTTTTTGTGCGATTTTTCGTCATCGGTACTTACACCAATCACCTCGTAGCCCTTGCTCAGCAGCGATTGATAGTTATCCCTGAAATCACATGATTCGGCTGTGCAGCCGGGAGTATCATCTTTTGGGTAAAAATAAAGGATCACGTTTTTGCCTTTATAATCAGCTAATGAAACGGTTTTCCCGTTCTGGTCTTTTGCTATAAAATCCGGGGCTTTATCGCCTTCTTTTAATATTGACATTGTTTGGGTTGTTTATCGGTAAAAATCTGCTGTAAAATCCGCAAAATTATTTTTGTTATCGGCAACGGTAAGCTTAAATACGTGTTTACCAGGCTCAATATCGCCGCTAAAGGTATAACTTAGAATTTTACTTTTATAATCCAATTCCATTAAAACCCATTTATCGTCAATGGTTCCAATATAGCTTTTTATGCCCGAGAGGTTATCGCTTATCCTGAAATTGATGCTGCGGGCCATTTTCATATTACTGCCGTTGCTAATATTTAGTGGGCGTATTACCGGTGGTATAG
>NZ_JBFUKF010000306.1:0-6070 GCF_056400985.1 Mucilaginibacter sp. P4_G9
ACAAAAAATATTACGATCCACGTGTTTGGTTGCGTAAAGGCGAAGAGAACTTTGTTAAAAGGCTTGCAGCCGCTTTCGAAGATCTTAATTGCATCGACGCGACGAGCAAATTATAATATTCATTAAAAATTAACAAAGCGCCTGTACATTTGTTGTACAGGCGCTTTGTTGCTTTATACAAAGTGACCCCCAAAACTTAAAACCTGTTTATAATGGCAACGATCGCTAAAAAGAAAAAGAATTTATTTGAAAGGTTTGCCAATTGGGCAACCATAGCTACGGGTAGTTCGGCAGCATTTTTAACTGCCATTACTGTAATAATTGTATGGGGTATAACAGGCCCGGTTTTTAAATACTCTGATACCTGGCAGCTCATCATCAATACCGGCACCACTGTAGTTACCTTCCTGATGGTTTTTTTGATTCAAAAATCACAGAATAAAGATTCAAAAGCTATACATTTAAAGCTGAATGAGCTACTGGCCTCACACCAGGGGGCAAGTAACCGGATGGTTGATGTTGAAGACCTTACCGAGATTGAACTGGATCATCTGCATAAGTTTTATGTACAATTAGCCAGCCTGGCTCAACAGGAAGATGACATCACCTGTACGCATTCAATTGATGCCGCCGAAGAAAATCATATCACTAAATTAAGTATACTTAAAACAAAACCGCATTATACCAATGCACACAAACTTAGAAATAGAAAAAGTAACGGAGCAAGCCGATCTTGATAAAGTATTTTCCGTACGCCGGGAAGTTTTTGTAGTTGAACAAAATTGCCCTCCCGAACTGGAGTGGGAGTTTGAAGATGAATCGAACCATTTTTTAGCTACTGTTGATGGCGAAGCCGCAGGTGCATGCCGTTGGAGAAAAACCGATAAGGGTTATAAACTGGAGCGCTTTGCCGTACTGCAAAAATTCAGGGGATTTGGGGTAGGGCAGGCCCTGGTACAGGCTGTGCTGGATGATTTGCCTGCTGATGCCGCATATGTTTACCTGCACGCCCAGGTACAGGCAGTTTCACTTTATAAAAAATTTGGTTTTGAGACTACCGGACCCGAATTTGAAGAAGCCGGGATCAGGCATTATAAAATGATAAGGAAATAATATTTTGTATTGAATTTATAGCTGCGCATATAGCATAATAATTAAAATCAAACTTTTGATTTTGCCTTGCAACCAATTTCAACCTGGCATCGTCTTGAAGTTAAATTAATTATGCTATATACTATGAAAATTCAATTTTACAATTCCTCAAAACAATCAAATTTAAATATCCTGTTTACCTGTTTACTTTGCCTCCTGGTTTTGGGCGGTTTTGCGCAGGATAAAACCAAAACTATCGGAAATAAAGCACGTGAAGGCTCGGCAAACAATTCATATTCTGCTGTAAAAGGTGCGCAGGTAGGTATCAGGATGAGTGCTGGCCGTAAACCGGTACAACTGCTTAAGCTCAATTTTCATGCTGATAGCTACGCAAGCGACAGTGTTGCTTTTAAAGTGAATGTTTACCAAATGGATGGTAAATTCCCGTTGGATACCAACCTGGTTAATACTGAAATAAGAGGCCTTATTAAAAAACACGATACGGAAAAGCATCAATTGGTAAGCGTTGACCTGTCTCCATACAAAATTGATGTTAGGGGCGATATTTTAGTTTCTGTAGAATTTTTAACTACAAAACCTGGGGCCGAGATTAGTTTTGCCTGTGGCTTGTTTAATGGTGGAACATTTCATAAAGACGCATACGGCGCTAAATGGAAAAAAGTCCCGATAGTTGGGGCTGATTTTAATGTGCTGGTGAAGAAGCTGAAGTAAAATCAAATTAGTGCCGGCATGCTGCACACCTTGCGTAAGGGGTACCGAAGCAAGTTACACATGACGTTGGGTAACCATATCTAAATTTACTTCTTACTTACTCAAACAATTCCTGTTCGTCAGTATAATAGGTCTTCCTCGAGCCTTCCTTTATTTTAATTTCGGCACCTTTAGGGCTGTGGGTTTTCCTGGAGTTGTGGATGAGCATAAAATCCCGTACCTCACCGTTAATGATATCAGGATTTGATTTAAGGATTGACTTTTCGGCTTCCTTTAAAACCGAGTCGATTGAACTGGTCAAATCACTTAGTTTATCTTCGGGTATTTTATTACTTACCGAAAAAGGGGAGATCCCGGCATGCCAAAGAATCTCGTCGGCATATGCATTACCAATGCCGCGGATAATCTTTTGATCAAGCAATACTGTTTTAATATTGGTTTTTGTTTTGGCCAGCCGGGTTTTCAAAAAATCAGCATTAATATCCATAGCATCCGGCGCGTCCTTCTCTTCGGGATTTAAAGTGGGGTTGGCTATGCCCTGGAAATCGGTAAGCACCAGGCCGGTATCGTCATTAAAATGCAGTTCGATAATGGGGTATTTATTGTCGTTCCTGCCTTCAAACAAAAACAACTTGCCATGAAGCATCAGGTGCAACGCCAGGATATCTCCTTTGCTGAATTTAAAGTAAAGTTCTTTTCCTTCGCGGTAAACTTTATCCAGCGTTTGGCCTTCAAGCGTATCCTTAAGTTCTCTATGGCTAACATTCAGTTTTTTAGCATTAACAATAACCACTTCCTTAACGGTTTTGCCGGCAAGTTTTTTATTGAGGTTATGGCTGAATGCCTGGAGATCTGGTAATTCGGGCATGGCATTAATGATTTTAATTTTTAACCAAATATAAACGGATATGTTTGAGTTTACAGGCTAATCTCCACTTGCCCTGCCAAAACCTACTGTATCTCTGTACATCTGGGGTGAAACATCGGCGTTGGTTTTAAAAAAACGACTGAAATAATATTCATCATTGTAACCCAATTCCCAGGCAATCTCTTTTATAGGCTTATTGGTTAAGTACAGTTCACGCTTGGCCTCGATGATGATACGTTCGGCTATCAGGTTGCTGATTGTTTTGTTAAAATGGTTTTTTGTGATCCTGGCCAGCGCTTTTGCCGAAATATTAAGCATGTCGGCATAATTACTTGCGCTATGTTTGGTTTTATAATGTACTTCGATAGCCTCCTGCAGATTCTGCAATATAAAGGGCTCCTTATTAACATCATCCGGATGCCGATCCAACTCCTGCTGTTCGGCTTTTAAGCGGGATGCCGTAATCAGGAAAATTTTGAGGTACGAAACAAGGATTTCAAATTGGGCTAAGCCCTTATTTTGCATTTCGGCCCTTATCTGATTAATAACTATATTAAATGTAGCCGCGCTAACTGAATCGATCCTGACATAAGGCGGATGATAAATATTCTCAAACAAAATACCGCTGCATGATACCTCTTTGTGATGTTTATGGATACAAAAAAAATCGGGGTGAAACTGGATAGCGACCCCGCTTATTGATTGGTTTGTAGATAACATAAACGGCTGATATGGGGTAAATGCCAGGAGCGTATTCTCCTCAAAATCATATTCCGAAAAATCTGATTTTAACTTACCAGAGCCTTCTTTTATCCAGATAACCGAAAAATAATTATTTCGTTGTAAATGATCGAAATAACTGTTATTCTCAAATAAAAATAATTTAAACGCAAGGTTACCGCTTACAGGATCAACAAGTATAAATGTATTTTGCGTATCGGTCATTTATGTAATGCTAATTGAGCTTTAAGTTCGGCGTTCTCTGTTCGTAGTTTATTAATATACTCATGCTGGGCCATAAACTCATCCTTTATCTCCTCCAATGTATACCTTGGCGTAATATGCTGCGGGCAGTTCCAGTCATACGCCTTAACTTTTAGCAGAATAATCCGCTCGGGTTTAAATTTATAATCGTCCAGGTTAAGTTTATCATATAATTCGGCATTGCCTTCAATACTTAAAATACTTGCTTCGGCAAATATCTTTAAACGGGCTTTAGCAGCCTGATTAAGGAGAAACAAAGCCACCTTGTTATGGGTAGCTAAATTTCCTGCCGAGATATATTGTCTGTTACCACCAAAATCAATAAAACCTAAAGTTTCATGATCCAGTACTTTCAAAAAACCCTTAGGCCCGCCCCTAAACTGGATATAAGGATAACCACTTTCGCTTATGGTTGCCATATAAAAGTTATCCTGGTGAGCTATAAAATCTTCTTCGCTTTCGGTAAGGCCATCGGTATATTTAAATTCCTCCTGGCGGTTATAACCGGCCCGGCTGCCGTAGCGTTCCTGGAAATCTTTAACAGCGCCTGTAAAGGCAATTTGTGGATAATTCATAATAAAATCGTTTTAAAACAATTTGCGCTCGGCTTCGGCTATAGGCATATCGTTAATGCTGGCATAACGTTTTTGCATGTACCCATTCTCATCAAACTCCCAAAGTTCGTTACCATAACTGCGGTACCATTGCCCGTTATAGTCATGCCATTCATATTCAAACCTTACAGCCATGCGATTGTCGCGAAAGCCCCAAAGTTCTTTTTTAAGCTTATAATCCAGCTCTTTTTCCCACTTGCCTTTTAAAAACTTTTTCACCTCCTCGCGGCCGTTTATAAAATCGGTACGGTTACGCCATTCGGTATCAATAGTGTAGGCAAGGCTAACCTTTTCGGGGTCACGGGTGTTCCAGGCATCTTCTGCGGCCTGTACTTTTTGCAAGGCTGTTTCCATATTAAAAGGTGGCAGCGGATAGCGTTTGTTTTCCATGATTTTTTAAATTAAAAGGAGTGAAGACCAAAGATAAAGGACAGTAATAGAAAGCTATATCATATAACCGTCTTTTTCTGTCCTTTCGTTCTATCTTTTTTCTTGTTTGCTCAATTATGCCTCAACGGAGTTATATGAATTTACAACCGGAAAGTCAATGTCAGTTTTGGCGGTGTTATTGAAATAGTTGGTCAAAACATTTAACGCTACGTGGCCAACAATTTCGCCTATTTCGCCATCTGTAAAGCCCGCAGCTTTTACGGCTTCCACATCTGCATCATTAACCAGGCCTTGCTTTGAGGTTACCACCGTAGCAAATTTTAAGGCAGCGGCTATTTTCGCGTCCAGGCTGTTTGCGTTACGGGCATTGGTCAAAGCAGCTGCATCAATATGCACCAATTTTTCGCCGATATAAGAATGTGCAGATAAACAGTAATCGCAATTGTTTTTTTCGGATACAGTCATGGCCAGCAGTTCGCCGGTTTTTGCCCCAAGTTTGCCGTGTGCCAATGCTCCGCTAAAGTTAAGGTAACCTTCCAGCAAGGCAGGTGAGTTACCCATGGTACGCATCATGTTTGGTACCGCACCCAATTTACTTTGTATAGCGTTAAATAATTCTTTTGTTTTGCCTGTAGCTTCTTCAGGACTTAATGCTTTTAAACGTGCCATTTTTGTAATTTTTTTTAGTCGTTATTGACAATACAAATTTGCACAGCCCGGCTTTACGGTAACATGGATGAATTTCGTTAATACATGGACAATTTTCCCGGTGATTTATAAAAAGAATTTGTAATACCTTTTAGCAGCCAGCTCCACTRCTTTTGCCTGGGCCTTATTAAGCTTGCCATACAGGTTAAAGCTGATATCAATGCTTTTGGTTTTGATGGTTCGTTTCCAGTTGCCTGCAACCTGGTTATCAACTACAATTACCGGATCAAAAATTACATGCCTGGCCTGCACTAAGTGCCTGGGGTTAACTAAAGCGTCTCTATGTTTATAGGCAATGGCAAACTCATCAAAAGCGGGTAATAAATAAGCTTTGGGTTTTACAGGAATAATGTTAGTATTACCCGGCATCCAATACGTTTTACCGGCAATAACTTCGCTAATGAGTTGCCCCTTTATATTTTGCAACCCCATATTCGCATCCGCAATGGTAAGCCCCGACCAATTTGCAAAGTCATGCACCGTAGCAGGCCCGCGGCTGTTAAAATAGCCGGTTGCCAGCCTGGTTAATGCTTCTTCATGTGCTAAATCTGGAGTTACCGGGGCCCGTTCATCAAGTAGCGCATAGGTAAATTGTTTGCCAATCCGGCCACCACTGCAAATAACAGCATCAAGTTCTGCATGCATCAGGAGTATAGTTAACCGCAAATCATCAGTTGCAATC
>NZ_JBFUKF010000307.1:0-6068 GCF_056400985.1 Mucilaginibacter sp. P4_G9
TAATAAGGTTGTGCCAATTGTACGGTTAAATGATGCGTTTTTAAACAGGAAACCTATGATTACCAGTATAATTGATAATAAAGGTATTGCCAGTAATAAAAAGCCCCCGGCGATGAATATCACACTGGTTTCCTGGTTAACAAAATTAAACGGAGGGATATGGTATATATCTGTTTTGCCAAAGGCAATCAACCCAACAACAGCTACAATGAGCGCTATCGCAAGACCGAAACAAGTAAGTAATATAGCCCCGGCTATCAATTTACCAACCAAACTACCCGCGCCTCTTAAGAATACACCCAGGTGATCAAAAAAATCGCTTATAAAATCGCGGGTTTTATATACAAATGGTTTGGCTTCGTGTTTGAAGTTGTGCAGGTTTTCTTTAACAGTGCTTAGTTCATCCTCAAAGTTCTTTTTAAAGCCTTTCAAATCCTGCTTTTCGCCTTTCATGGCCATACGGTCGGCACGGGTCATGGCTTTGGGCACTACAATCCATAAAATTACGTAAAGAAAGAAACCACTGCCGGCTACGCAAAACGAAATAACGAATGCAAGCCTTACCCAAACGGCCGGGATATCAAAATAATTGGCAATACCGGCTGCAACACCGCTCACCAAATGATCGTCAGGGTCGCGAAAAAGCCTGCGTCGCTCCGTATTATAGGTATAGGTATTGTTCCCCGGAGTTTTTGCATCGCTTTCGGCGAATTCAAAATCCTCTACGGTGCCCATTTGCTCAACAACCAGTTTAACATCCTGCTCAACAATAACCTGTTTGCTTTGACTTGCTAAAATTTCGTTAAACATTTCGGCAATCCGGTTTTCGATGTCGGTTGTGATTTCCAAACTGTCTTCGGAGGTAGAAAAATGACGCTTTACATCAGTCATGTAAAGTTTAAGTACGTCGTAAGCATCCTCTTCGATGTGAAATACGATGCCGTTTATGTTAATTATGATAGTTTTGTTCATGATGCGTAATAATTTCCGGTTTTTTTATTTTCTGTCTCCAATGGCCGTTTGCACGGCATAAACTAATTCCTGCCAGGTTTTATCCAGCTGTTCCAGCACGTTTCGGCCTTCGTCTGACAGTACATAATACTTTCGCGGGGGGCCCGAAATGGACTCAACCCAGTTGTAAGTGAGCAGGCCATTATTTTTTAAACGGGTTAATAATGGGTACAGAGTACCCTCAACTACAAGCAGTTGGGCTTTCTTAAGTTCAGCAATTATGTCTGATGCATATGTTTCGCCCTTGGCTATGATGGAAAGAATGCAGTACTCCAGTATGCCCTTCCTCATTTGGGTTTGTGTGTTTTCAACGATCATAATACAAAGATATATGTTTTGGATTGTATTATGCAATACATAGTACTAAAATTATTAACTTTTATTATTAAACGTGCTTTTTTTAAAAAAAAATCGTCTTTTTTAAGAAAATACTTGACTTTTTGATAACGTAACATTACTTTTAACATTAATTAACTATTAACTGATCTTATTATTAACAAAATGAAAAAACTTCTACTAGCAAGTTTGTGCTTTCTGTTGTTATGCCTAACGCAGGTTTATGCACAAAACCGTACGGTAACAGGTACGGTTACGGCCAAAGATGATGGCCTTCCAATTCCGGGAGTATCAGTAAAGGTAAAGGGTACCTCAAGCGGCACCCAAACCAATGCAGCCGGAAAATTCTCCTTAAGCGTACCATCCGGTGCGGTACTTACTTTTTCTTTCATCGGGTACAATACCCAGGAAGTTACAGTTGGTACAAAAAGTTCATTTAATATTGTGCTGGCAAGTGCCAACAGCCAGTTAAACGAGGTTGTAGTAACTGCATTGGGTATCCAAAGGCAGGCAATATCTTTAGGTTATTCTACTTCGAAGGTTTCCGGTAAAGATCTTACCCAATCAAAACCTATCAGTGTAGTAAACGGTTTAACCGGTAAGGTATCTGGTTTGCAGGTTAGCACTGTTAACAACGGCTTGTTTGCCCCAACCCGTGTTACTTTACGTGGTAACAGGTCATTAACAGGTAACAACCAGCCACTGTATGTAGTTGATGGTGCTATCTTTTATAGCGACATCAGCACACTTAACCCGGAGGACATTGCCGAAACTAACGTTTTGAAAGGTTCAAGCGCTTCGGCGGTTTACGGTTCTGATGCATCAAATGGTGTAATTATCATAACCACGAAGCATGGTTCTAAAACGTCTTCAATAACAGTGTCATCTACTCTTTCGGCCGAAAAAGTATCTTACACGCCTGAATATTCTGGCCGTTTCGGTGCCAATGGTGGAGAAAGAGAAGTTTTCGATTTTACAGATGTAGGCTACTATATTCCTTACGAAAACCAAAGCTACGGACCAGAATACAATGGTCAGTTAGTGCCGCTTGGCCGTCCGCTACCGGATGGTTCTGTTGAAATGGTTCCTTATGCGGCGGTTAAAAATCAAAAGAAAGACTTTTTTAATACAGGTATAACTACCCAGCATAACTTCTCTTTTAATTCCGGTGACGAAAACGGTAGCATGTACATGTCTGCACAGGATATTAAAAGTAAAGCCATCATGCCCAAAGACGAAGGTCGCAGGGATGTTTTCCGCGTGGGTGGCGAAAAAAAGTATGGTGCTTTCTCAACTCAATACTCTGTAGCATATACTTATAAAACTACAAATACTACAAATACCGGTACTGTTTACAATGACCTTTTGGAATCACCTTTGGCTGTACCTATCAAAGATCTTTTGGATCCTACCAGTAAATACGGTACTCCTGATACATATTATAATGATTATTATATAAGCCCGGGACAGATCATTCAGCAACAAAGGAACTTGTCTACAGAAAATCACATCCAGGCCAACCTTCAGTTGAATTTTAAGGTAACCAACTGGCTTAACTTATCATACCGTACTGCTGTTGATAACACAAGCACAAGAGGCGAATACCACGATGCTGGTATAACTTTCAGCGATTACACCCGTAATGTAGGCGAAAATATCTACTACCCTAATAAAAACGGAGGTATCGATACAGCTGCTGATGCAGGTCACAAAGCAAGCGCAACAAACACGCTTCCGCAATTTGCCACATATAACCTGAACAACATATTATATAGTTCAGATTTCCTGATCGCGTTTAAAACTAAATTTGCAAAAGACTTTTCAGTGAATGGAACTGCAGGTATTTCCTATTTGGATAACAAGATCACTTACACCCCCATTAACACTGGTCCTTTAAACTTTTTGCCATATAACACTTCAAACTTTGCATCTGTTCCGAACGTTAACGGACAGGCTTCTGCACAGGCCCGTAAGTTGGGTTACTTTGGTGAGGCAACAGTAGGTTACAAAAGCTACGCGTTTTTACACGGATCGTACAGAACGGATTTAGATACCCGTTTGTCAAAATCAAATAAATACATTCCTTATTATGATATTGATGGATCTGTTGTGTTAAGTGAGATTTTCAAAAGCATCGCCGATAACGATTACCTGAACTTTGTTAAAATACGCTATGCACACTCATTAACAGGTAATGCATCTCCGCTTGCGGGTGGTTCTCAGTATATAGCATTTGGTGCTTACGCTACATTACCAACTATTGCCCTGGCAGGAGGTTTTCCATACAGCGCGACAGGTATATCTGGTTATTCTTTAAATACCAGGATTGCTAATCCAAATATTAAGCCTGAAAAGGTTACTGAAGATGAGGTTGGTTTAGATTTAGGTTTCCTGAAAGATAGGTTAACCTTAACAGCTTCTGCTTACAAATCGCACACTACCGATGGTATTGTAGTTGCTCAAATTTCACGTGCATCTGGTTTTGCCTCTGCATTGTTAAATGCTGCTAACTCAGAAAATAAAGGTTTTGAGTTAGACTTACACGGTACATTGATCAAATCACAGGCGGTTACCTGGAACCTTGGTGTGAACTATACCAAACAAAAAAGTAAAGTTAACAGCATAGCCGGTGGTGCAAAAGAATTGCAGATAGGCCAGGCTGTTAATGCAAATGGTACACTTGTAAACTCTGCAAACCAAAGCTCATACGCAATAATTGGCCAGCCTTACCCAACTATTAAAGGCTACGATTGGACGAGAGATCCTGCTACAGGTAAAGTTATTGTTGATGCCAATACCGGCTTGCCGACACGAGCAGCTGCCCCAACTATCTTAGGAAACGCCAACCCTACAGATTTATTAGGGATCACTTCATCTTTGAGCTACAAAGGCTTTACCTTAAATATAGTTGTTGACTACAGGGGCGGTTATAAAATATTTAACCAGATTTCAAATACCCTGGATCATAGCGGTGTAGGCATAACTACTACATTAACCGGCCGTCAGCGTTTTGTGTTCCCTAACTCTGTTTACAAAAACGCACAGGGAAATTATGTTAATAATACCGATATCCTTACGCAAGATGGCAACTTTAACTTCTTCCCAACTACTTACTTAGGTGTTGATGCAAATTACGTAACCAGTGCAGCTGCCTGGAAGTTAAGAGAAGCGTCTTTAGCTTATCAATTCCCTAAAGCCTGGTTAAGAGATGTTAAATTTATTAAAAATGTAAACGTATCATTATCCGGTCGTAACCTGTTAATGTTCCGTCCTTCAACTAACAAGTTTACAGACCCTGAGTTTAGCGAAGATACCAGCAATGCAGTTGGTAGAAACTCTGTTAACCAGGTTCCGCCAACAAGAATATTCAGCGGTACTTTAGCCGTAACTTTTTAACGAAGAAATTGATAGAAAAAATGAAAACGAAAACAATATTTAAGCGAAAAGTTAGCCTTGGCCTGCTTTTCTCGGCTGTGATATTAACGGGCATTGTGGGTTGTAAAAAAGGGACATTTGATATCAATGATGTCAATCCTAATAACGCAGCTGCTGCACCAACTAAATATTCTTTAAGCTCGGCACTGGTAGGTACTGCAAACTTAGTACAGGGCGGTAACTCAGATGTTTTTGAGAACTGGATGGGTTACTGGACACAAAGCGGGGGGTATACTTCAAGTACTACCTACGTGCTTTACCAAATAACCAGTAACAACTTTACCGGCAACTTTGATAATGCTTATTTAAACTTATCAAATTATAATTTGCTGATAAAAACTGCCGGTAACGATCCTTCGCAGGCTTATTTTAAAGCTATTGCAACTATTATGCAATCGTACGTTTTTCAACGTTTGGTTGATATGTACAATAGCGTTCCTTATTCTCAAGCGCTTATCATTAACAGTAACTTCTCTTATAAATACGATGATCCACAGGCTATTTACAATAGCATAACTGCAAAATTGGATTCGGCGGCAACGCTGATACAAAGTAACCTTGATAACCCTAATTCAACAGCGATATTCCCGCTTAACTACGATGTTATGTTTGGCAAGGGATATACCGCCACCGATACAAGAGGTGTTGCTGAAATGCAAAACTGGATTAAGTTTGCCCATACGCTAAAGCTTAAACTTTACATGCGTCAAACCGAAAAAGGTACCCCTGCAGTTTCGCCAACGGCTGCGTTTAGCGGTTATACTGCTGATAGTTTTTTGCCTGCCGGAACAGATGCATCGGTAAATCCAGGTTACTCCAATGCTGCGGATAACCAATTGAATCCATATTATCTGGATGTAATTGGCAATGCACAAGCTTCAAATGGAACAAATACCAATTACTGGCGTGCAAATTCATACGGCGTTAATTTCTATAAAAACAACAGCGACCCAAGGTTGGGCTATATTTATATCCCTATTAAAGGTAATGGTGGTGCTGGAACAGATCCGACCAATGTTCAGGGCAGGGCCTACGGCAGCACAAGCGGTACCGAGTCAAATACAGTAATATCTGCAATTTTAGGCACTGGTTATAAACCAGGTGGAACTGTTACTAAAGGGCCGGGTCAGGACGCTGTTTTATTACCGGCGTTTGAAGGGTTGTTTTTACAGGCCGAAGCTCGTCAAAGAGGTTATATTACTTATTCAACTGCCGATGACTTGTATAAAGCAGCAGTTACCGAGTCATTTAACTTTTTGGGTGTAGCTAATTATGCTGCTGCAGCT
>NZ_JBFUKF010000308.1:0-6058 GCF_056400985.1 Mucilaginibacter sp. P4_G9
TATCTGTAGTACCAGACATCAGCACAAAGCCGAACGCAACCACCAGTACACTGATGATTAAAAACTTGTAATTCCCTTTATCAAATATAAATTCAACCGGCGCGTTGCTGGTAGTTTTAAGTGTTGGTTTAGCTGCCTGTGCCGATGCTTTTAAAGGCGTAGTTGGTTTAAATTGCTGTGCCATGTATATTTTAATGATTGAATTATTGAATTATTGATTTAGCCCCGAAGTATAAAACCTTTCAGTTTTAGCCTTTTGCCTTTAACCTATCTATACAGATCGTATATTTTTAAACGTAAAAACTTATTAACTGCCAGGAATGTACTGAATGCGGATATAAATATCCCTGCTCCGATAACGCCTAAAAATACAATGCCAAATTCTGTATAATCCTGCAGAATCACCAAATCCGGCACTTCCTTGTAGGCGAAGTAAAGTGAGGCTATTAGTATAATAATGGCTATTAAACCGCCTAACAAGCCATGCCAGATTCCATAAAATAAAAACGGTTTGCGGATAAATCCTTTTGTTGCCCCTACCAGTTGCATCGATTTTATCAGAAATCTTTGCGAGTAGATAGCAAGCCTGATGGTATTGTTTATAAGCGCTACCGAAAGCACAACAAATATGCCTGCAAATACCAGGATGATCAAACTGATTGACGTTAGGTTCTGATTCATCTGATCAACCAATGATTGCTGGTATTTTACCTCTTTAACCAGGGGGTTCTTTAGCAGATCGGCTTTAAATTTTTCAATATCCTTATTATTTGCAAAATCGGCCTTAAGGTAAACATCAAGCGATTGTGAAAGTGGGTTATACCCCAGGAACTTCACAAAATCCTCACCCAGGTCCTTTTGAAGGTTACGGGCTGCAAGTTCTTTACTTACGTATTGGGTTTGCTTAACTATAGGGTTACCATCCAATTGTTTTTGTAGCTGCAATACATCGGTTTCATGCGCAGCATCATCAACAAAAATATTCAGCACAATATTTTCTTTAACATAGCGCGAAAGATTTTTGGCATGCACCAAAAGCAGTCCCAGCAGCCCTATCATTAATAATACCATGGCAATACCAAATACGGTAGAAATGTATATGGTTTTGGTTTTTTTTGCCGATGCACTTGCTTCAAATTCTTCCATGTTGTTTAGATATGAAACATGAGATTTGAGATTTGAGATTAAAAAAACAGCCACATTTTGGAGCTTGTCTTGCGTCTCATATCTTAATACCTCACATCTATATTCGTGCGAAATTAAGAAACACGCCTTAAAGGTAAAAGTTTATTAGTTATAAATATTGTTTAATGGTGTAATAGTGGGGTGGTTTTAACATTTATTAACTATTGGATCAGAATTTACAGAAGTAAAGAATGAGCAGAATGCTAATCCGGCTCCAGGGTCAATTCTGTAAATTTTAAAATCCGGCAAATTCAGATTCAGGCGAAATAAACAAAAGCCAGCCACTATATGTTATACCACTATGACAAAGCCAGCAAACGATAAAGGCAAACCATCACCTTCAGATACGCCTACCCGCCGGCCAAATGATAATGGTGGTAAAAGCAAGGTAAAAACAGAAGACAAGCAATACCACGCCGATGAACCTCATGGTGGCGACATTGCCAAAAAACACGAAAAGGAAGAACAGCCGGTACATTCGGTTAAAGCAGTTCCTAAAAATTGAGTCACGGGGAGCGGGGTTCGGGTTGCGGGTGGATGACAGTTAGCTGTCGGAATAAACATCCCGCTACAGACAACACGCAATACGCGACTTGACTACCTTGCTATCCCCGCCGAATTAAACTGCAGATCATACAGCTTTCGGTAATGGCCGTTCTCTATTTTTAGCAACTCCTGGTGGGTACCGGTTTCCATGATCTCGCCATGATCGAGCACAATGATCCTATCGGCATTTTGAATGGTTGACAAGCGGTGGGCTATCACAATGGCTGTGCGGCCCTGCATTAATTTATTGATAGCGTTTTGGATCAGGATCTCGGTTTCTGTATCTACCGATGAGGTTGCTTCGTCTAAAACCAAAATTGCCGGGTTATATACCAGGGCCCTGATGAAGGAGATCAGCTGCGATTGCCCTGCAGAAAGGGTTGCTCCGCGTTCCATTACATTATAATCGTATCCGCCGGGCAGGCGTTCAATAAATTCATGTGCGCCTACGTCCTTAGCCGCAGCAATGATCTGCTCGCGTGTTATAGATTGGTTATTGAGGCTGATGTTGTTGGCAATGGTATCGGTAAACAAAAATACGTCCTGTATAACGGTAGCAATTTGTGATCGCAGGAACTGTACCTCGTATTCGCGGATATCGTGTTCATCAACCTTTACACTTCCCTGCCCTATTTCATAAAAACGGTTCAGGATATTGATGGTTGATGATTTACCGGCACCGGTAGCACCAACAAGGGCAAGGGTTTCGCCGGGCTTTACGTGGAAGCTGATATTTTTCAACACCCAGTTTTCATCATTGTAGGCAAACCAAACTTTATCAAACGCTATATCCCCTTTTAACCGGCCTGTTTTCAGCGTTCCGTTATCAACGGCCATTTCATCGGTATCCAGCACTTTAAAAATCCTTTCGGCCCCAACCATGCCCATTTGCAGGGTGTTGAATTTATCGGCCAGCTGACGAATAGGGCGAAAAAGCATGTTCAGCAACACAATAAAACCTGTAATTACCCCGGGAGTAATACCTTTTTTTGATGCTGATAAAGCTGCCAGCTGATTATCAGACAGCATCCGTTTACAGCCGTACCATACCAGCAAACCAATACAAATGGCAAACAGGATCTCGACCACCGGAAAAAATATAGAGTAATACCAGTTTGAGCGAATGTTGGCATCCCGGTACTTAAGATTTACCGCTTTAAATTTGCGCATCTCCTGGTCTTCGCGCGCAAATAGCTGAATGATGCTGATTCCTGAAATATGCTCGGCCAGGAAAGTATTTAGCTGCGCCACCTGCGTGCGCACTTCCTGGAAGGAGGATTTAATGGCCTCCTTAAATACATAGGTTGACGCAAACAGGAAAGGCATTGGAATCAGGGTGATCAGGGCCAGTTTCCAGTCCTGGTAAAGCATAAAACCAATAACGGCAAATACCAGCAGCATATCGCCCATGATGCTGATCAATCCTTCAGAAAATATATCAGCGATGGTTTCCAGGTCGGATACGGTACGCGTTATCAGCATGCCAATAGGTGTACGGTCGAAATACTTTAACCTAAGACTGGTGATATGGTTAAAAATATCTATCCGCAGATCGCGGATCACGGATTGGCCAAGGGAGTTGGTTAAATAGGTTTGGTAATACTGTGCCACAGTTTGAATAAGTAACTGTGCTATCATCAGCGCCACCATAAAAACCAGTCCGTCGTAATCATCATTCAGGATATTAACATCCAGTGTGCGCTGGATCAGGATAGGCTGCAGCAAGGCGCTAACTGCCAAAAAAACAGTTAAAAGCCCCGCCACAACAAACGTGGTGTTGTACGGTTTTACATAACGCATCACCCGTTTTAACAGTTTCCAATCAAGTGCTTTCCCGGTAACTTCAGACATATGGCCCCCCAGCCCCCTAAAGGGGGAGTTTTTTGATTTGCTAATCTATTACTAATTTATAAATCATTACTACACTTTCCTTCCCGCTATTGTTCCCCCTTTAGGGGGTTAGGGGGCTACTACTATATAAGGATACTTTACCTCCGTTAAATACAATCCGCAGGCAGGTACACTCATACCCGCGTTTGAGCGGTTTTTGCTTTCAATGATCTCCCTGACAGCTTCGGGAGGTATTTCGCCTTTGCCAACCATCATCAGGGTACCAACTATTGCCCTTACCATGTTGCGCAAAAACCTATCTGCCGAGATATGAAACACCATACCCTGCTCCGTTTTCACCCATTCGGCCCGGCTAATTTTACAGTTATTGGTTTTCACCTGTGTGTTTGACTTACTAAAGCAGCTAAAATCAATATAATCCATGATCATGGCTGCTGCCTGGTTCATCAGCTCTAAATCGGGCACATCGCGCACCTGCCAGGAGTATCCCCTCAAAAAAGGATCTTTATTAAAATGAATATGGTACTGGTATGATCGCAGCGTGGCATCAAACCTGGCATGGGCATCCACATGAACGGGGAGGATGTTTTTTATAGCGATGTCGGGTGGCAATATGGCGTTGAGCCCCCCCCGCCCCCTAAAGGGGGTGCTTTCTAACGCACTTACTCCCCCTTCAGGGGGTTGGGGGGCATCAAAATGCGCAAAAAACTCCCGCGCGTGTACGCCGGTATCGGTGCGGCCGCATCCTGTTGTTTCAATTGGCTGGCGTAAAATTGTTGCCAGCGCTTTGTTAAGCGCTGCCTGAACGCTGTGGGCATTTTGCTGCACCTGCCAGCCATGGTAGGCTGTGCCATCATAAGCCAGTTCAATAAAATAGCGTTGTTTACCCGTCACGCGGCAAAGTTAATTATTATGCCGGGCTTGGGTGTTCATAATTTGGTCAAAGTGTTCATGCTGTTTTATCCTGGTATTGGTTTACAGCGTTCCATTGGAACGCGTGGTACGCATGAAACGGCGTGGAACGCCTTGGTGTTGACTATCAACACTTTAGCCATTTTAAAATCATAGCACGGAACACCTTTATGCCTGATAATAAACAAGTTAGCGTATCGTAATTTTATGCCAAAATACTAAATTTACCCGCCTGAAGGTTCGCTGATATACTCTTTATAAATAGATTCAAACATAATTTTATCCTCCACAGCCTGGTTAAAGGGTTTATCTAAAAAAGTATTGCTGTACCCTATGGCCCTGGCCAGGTTTTTTAAAACCTTAAAATAAGTAACCTCAATACCTTCAACCAACTGCAGGTAAAAAACAATAAAAACATCGCGTTCCATAGGGGTTTTACCGGCTTTAATAGCCGATAGGTATGCTTCCAGCGTCATGGCTTTCATACCCAGTACACTTATTTTTGCCTGGTCTTCGTTAATGCTGTTAAAAATACCTTCTATATGCGCTAATTGATTTTGGGCGTCATCGCAACAATCCTGTATGGCATTTTTTAAATACTGTAAAGATGCAAGCGCTTTTATCTCCTCAAAAAAAACCACCAGGTGCTGTTTACCACAGTAAATACTGTTTAAATGCTCCAGGAATATTTTTTTCAGATGGGCATCTTCAAACTTCACTTCCTGGGGGGATAAATTATTATTATGGATCGGGATCATCGCTAAATGGTTAATTGGAAAATTAGTTTAAATATAGTATATTAATTATCATAAAAAGCAAATTTAACTGCCATTAAAAATAACCCAGGGCATGTAATAATGGATAGTACTGAGTTAAAAATCTCAAGTATTAATTGAGAAAAAATAAGAAATATCAACAAAAATCAGGAAAAAAACAGGACTAACTTATAACTTGCTGCTACATACTTTTTAACTTAACAACACTATATTTGCGCTTATAATTTTAATATCATGTTACAACGAATACAAAGCATTTACCTGTTGTTTGCCGGTCTGGTGTTGTTTGCCCTTTACTTTTTTCCGCTGGCTCACAACGTATATGTTAATGATGTACCCGTAACCATTATGGTTACCGGCATTTTCCAGGACTTAAACGGCGCGCATAAAAACATAGAATCTTTCACGGCACTTACCGCCGTTACTGCAATAGTGGCACTTATTCCATTGGTTATAATTTTCTTATTTAAAAACCGCAAACAGCAAATAGCCCTTTGCTACAGCGCCATATTGGTATTGTTTGGCTATAGTTTCTGGATGGCTCAAACCGTTAAAAAAGCTGTTGGCGAAGGAGTTCAACTGGGTACCAAAACAATGGGGGTTGGGCTTTTTCTTACATCAATAAGTATTGTTATGTTGCTGTTGGCTATTAAAAGCATCAAAAATGATGAAAAGCTGATTAAATCGGCAGACAGGTTAAGGTAGAATAATACCTGCCATGCGATTTTTTCTTCCCGGTTTTTTCCTTCTTCGCTTTTATTTGGCCAGTCCATTGATGTGCAGAAACT
>NZ_JBFUKF010000309.1:0-6038 GCF_056400985.1 Mucilaginibacter sp. P4_G9
GTTGATGGTGATTGCGTTGGGCTTACCACCAAAATTGAATGGACCAGGAACAAACAATGGCTGGAGCTATTGGCCGAAAGCGGTGCGCCGTTATTTATCTCGGCCCAGCCCGAAGCTATGGGCGAAGAACAAAAAGCAGCCGTAAAAAAAGCATTTGCCCGGGCAGCCAAAGTACTGCCTTTAGGTGAACCATTGGATTGGATGGATACCATGCTGCCCCAAAAATGGAAGCTTAATGGGAAAGTAGTTGAGTTTAACTGGGCGTAATTACTTCCGAAACGTTTTTTTCCTGTCATTGCATTGTACACCGCAATGGCGGGTTGGGAAGGCTTAGGGCTGATAAAATTACAAGCTAACATTTTCCACATTTTCCTCAGTAAACAATGTAATCATTATCTTGTTCCACATTTACTTTGAATAGGATAATTTAACATGAAGAAACTACTGCTATTTATACCCATACTTTTTATATTGGCCTGTGGGCACGACCCGGCACAGCAGCTGGAAAACAAGAAGCTTAACAGTCTTGCTGTTGAGTATGTGAGGCTTGGACTTACTATTGGTCAATATGACACCGACTTTGTGGATGCTTATTATGGTCCTGATTCGTTAAAACCGAAGCAATCACCTAAAAAAGAATTCCCAAAGGATAGTCTACTTGCAAATACCAATATTTTGATGAATGAGTTGAAAATTATTTCGACTAACTCACAAATCGACACTAATAAAATACGGGCCAACTGGATGATGGATCAATTGGTGGCATTCAGCAGGCGAATTCGGATTTTTTCGGGCGAGGAAAGGCCCTTTGACGAGGAATCAAAGGAACTTTTTGGTGTTGCCGCCCCTGTGTATGATGAAGATCATTTTAAGGCGCAGATAGCCTTATTGGATAGTATCCTGCCGGGAAAGGGCCGGGTAAGTGAGCGTTTTCAAAAACTGGCCAATAAATTTATCATCCCTAAAGATAAGCTGGACCCGGTGATAAAAGCCGCCATTGCCGAAGCCCGCAAGCGCACCATGGCCCATTACACCTTGCCCGCAGGTGAAGCTTTTACGCTGGAGTATGTAACCAATAAACCATGGAGTGGATATAACTGGTATAAGGGTGACTATAAAAGCACCGTTCAGATCAACACCGACCTGAAGATTTTTATAGATCGTGCTATTGATGTGGGTAGCCATGAAAGCTATCCTGGTCATCATGTGTACAATATGTTGTTGGAGAAAAACCTGTACCATGATAAAGGCTGGGTAGAGATCTCGATGTATCCGTTGTTTAGTCCGCAGAGTTTGGTTGCCGAGGGGAGCGCCAATTATGGTATCGAGGTAGCTTTTCCGGGGGACGAGAAGGTGAAGTTTGCCAAAAATGTATTGCTGCCGCTGGCCGGTTTGGATACCGCGGGTATCGATCTGTATTTTAAAGCACTTGCAATAAAAGGTAATTTAAATTATGCCCGTAACGAGGCTGCAAGAGGGCTGATTAACAACACCATGTCGCGCGATAAGGCTACCAATTACCTTACCAAATATTGTTTGATGAATGATGAAACAGCTGCCAAATCTATCAGCTTTATTAAAAAATACCGCAGCTATGTAATTAATTATAATTACGGGATGGATATGGTAAAAACCTATATCGAAAAAAATGGAGGTACCGCTAAGGACCCAGTGAAACGATGGGAACTTTTTGGTAGATTGCTGAGCAATGAGGTAACTACCGACGAGTTGCTCAAAAAATAAACCGCCATGTTCAAAAAAATTATCCCGGTCTGTTTGATCGCTATACTAATAGCCTGTACCGGCTATGCTCAAAAAAGAATAGTATGGCTTGATTCGGATACGGGTAATGAAATGGACGATTTATATGCCATTGTTTATCTTTTAAAAGATAAGCAGGTAAATATTGTTGGGCTAAGTTCGGCCCATTTTAATAATGCCGATATGCTGGTTGGTGATAAATGGCATTATTACCCCACAAAAAACATCAACACAGTACAACTAAGCCAGGACCTGAATGTGCAGTTGCTTCAGCTTACTTCCAGAACCGACATTCCCCATCCGCTGGGTAGCAGGGGAACTATCGGGCATTCCTGGAGTGGAAAGGAGCCTGTTATTTCTGATGCAGAAAAAGGAATAATAGCCGCGGTACACCAGCTTAAGGATGGCGAAAAACTGGATGTGCTGTGTATTGGAGCCGCGTCAAACATAGCGTCGGCTATTCAGCTTGATACTACCATCATTCCTAAAATAAGGGTTTATGTGCTGGCAGCACGCTATTTCAGCGACCGGAAGGTGTGGGATAAAAGCGAATTTAACGTTCGCAACGATCTGAATGCATTTGATCTGTTGCTCAATTGCAAAGGGTTGGACCTTACCGTTATGCCTATTAACACCGCCATTGCTTTGAGGTTTAACCGTGCTGTTTGCCGTACCAATTTAAAGGATAAAGGTAAATTAGGTGAGCTGTTATATAACCGCTGGGATTTTGTGGAAGCTAAAGAAACCTGGGTAATGTGGGATCTCGCCCTTGTAATGGCCTATCTTGATCCGGCAAAAGCCGAAAAAATTAAAGCCGATGTACCGCCCGAAAACGGACCGCGTGAAATATCAGTATATAAAACTATCGATGCCAAAGCCATGGAGCAGGATTTCTGGAACAGGATGTTAAAAGAGTAGTAGATTAAAAAAAGCAAGCTCGGCATGACTCTTTCTTTTATCTTCCGCATAATGGAAAGGATTGGACCAATTTAATACTAAACAGAACCAATGATAATGAAGAATAGGTTTTTAACCGCCCTTTTTTTTACTGCCGGTGTTTATGCATCATGTAAAAATCCAAAAGCTAACCAGGCCGATGCAGTTTACACCGGCTGGGGTACTTACGCCGGTTCAAAGGAGGGCAACCGTTATTCATCAAACCAAGAGATCAACTTAAGTAATATAAGCAAGCTAAAGGTAGCGTGGACATATAGCACCAACGATAAAGATTCTGCCAACATGAGCCAGAACCAGTGTAACCCCATAATGGTTGATGGGATACTGTATGGCACAAGCCCTAAATTGAAATTATTTGCACTGGATGCCACCACAGGCCGGCAAAAATGGCTTTTCGACCCGGCAAAGACTGATACCACTAACAGTGGCGACCCGATGGCTTACTACAAAGTGAGCAGGGGAGTTATCTACTGGCAAAATAAGAATGGCGGCGGGAAGCGGATCTTTTATAGTGTCGGCATTAAGACTTTCGCTATAGATGCGGAGACCGGTACACCAATTATGACCTTCGGCAAAAACGGCTATATTGATCTTACCAAAAACCTTGGCAGGGATACCAAATCATTTGTGGCAGGCACCACGCCGGGCGTGGTATATCATAATTTGCTAATTGTTGGAACCCGCGTAGCCGAATCGGCCGATGCGGCGCCAGGGCATATCAGGGCTTATGATGTACGTACGGGAAAACTAAAATGGATTTTCCATACCATTCCGCACCCTGGCGAAAAAGGTTACGAAACATGGCAGGATACTGCCGCTTACAAAAAGTTTGGCGGAGCCAACAGTTGGGCAGGTATGGCGCTGGACGAAAAGCGGGGCATAGTTTATATCCCAACCGGATCTATAGGCGGCGATTTTTATGGGGGTTTCCGTAAGGGGAAAAATCTGTTTGGCAATTCGTTGCTTGCGCTGGATGCGGCTACAGGGACGTTGAAATGGCATTTCCAGGTGGTTCACCATGACCTGTGGGATCGTGACCTGCCCGCTAATCCCAATTTGGTAACTATCACTCACAATGGCAAAATGATTGATGCTGTAGCCCAGATTACCAAGCATGGTTATATTTTTATGTTCGATAGGGCAAATGGTAAGCCCATATTCCCGATAGTGGAAACACCTGTACCCACCAAAGCCCTGCCGGGCGAAAGGCCATGGCCAACACAGCCAATACCAACCTTGCCGCAACCTTTTGCAAGGCAAATATTTAATCCCGAGGATATAACCAACCGTACACCCGAAGCGCACAAAGAGATGCTGGAGAAATACAACCAGGTTAAAAATCGCCTAATGTTTACCCCGCCCAGTAAGAAAGGCGGCTGGATCTTCCCCGGCTTTGATGGCGGCGGTGAGTGGGGCGGCGYAGCGGTTGATAAGGAAACAAACATCATGTACATCAGCTGCTCCGAAATGCCCTGGGCACAGGTAATGATCAATGTGCCAAAGGTGACTAATGATAACTCATTAAAAGGAATGGGACAGATGATCTACAATAAAAACTGCATTGCCTGCCATGGGCCGCAGCTAAAAGGTAATGGTACATCATATCCATCGCTGGTAAACATTGGAAAAAAGTACAAGGAAGAACAACTAAGCCAGATTATTGCGAATGGGCGCAACATGATGCCATCCTTTAAACAGATAACATCACAGGATAAAAAAGCGTTGCTGGCTTTTTTGCTGAAACTGCCGGACGCCAAAGCGAAAAAAACGTTAGCTAAAGAACCAACTACCGACCGGACTGCCAGCACCAAAACCGAAAAAAAGGTGGTTGACGAGATTCCATACACCATGACCGGCTATAACCGGTTTTTGGATAAGGACGGCTACCCTGGAATTAAGCCACCGTGGGGTACCCTCAATGCTATCGACCTTGCCACGGGCAAGCTGTTATGGAAAGTGCCGGTAGGCGAATATCCCGAGCTCACCAAAAAAGGCATTCCGGTTACAGGTACGGAGCTGTATGGCGGTCCGCTGGTAACCAAAGGCGGGTTGGTATTTTTAGCTGCCACTAAGGACGAAAAGATTCGCGCTTTTGATAAAAAAACCGGCAAAGTAGTTTGGCAGGCGCGGCTGCCCGCAGCCGGTTATGCTACCCCGGCCACTTATGTTATAGATGGCAAGCAGTACGTAGTAATAGCTTGTGGAGGCGGGAAGATTGGCAGTAAGTCGGGTGATGAGTATGTTTGTTTTGGACTGGTGGAATAATGAGGGCCCGGCCTGCGCATTCCCCCATCACAGTCAGTGTAACAACACCCACTACATACCGGTAATTGACAATATCTGGGTATATTTGACATGCAGTCAGTAAAATCACGACGCTGTCAAATTAACTCCTGTTTACCAGTTTATCAAATTATAAAACAATGAAGAAGGTCCTGCTATTTATCTTTTCTACCATTATATTTCTGACTATCCTATCCTGGGCATTTCCTGGTATGGATACCATATCAGCAGGGAGTCAACCGCAAATTAGTGCCGATAACAAGGGTATTATCAGGGTGGTATATGGGGATAAGGATAATATATTTTGCGCTACCTCAGATAACCGGGGTATAACATTCTCAAAGCCGGTGCTGGTGGGCCATGTGCCAGCTATGCACTTAGGGATGTCACGAGGACCTCAGTTAGCCAGCTCGGCTAATTATAGTGTGATAACTGCAATTGATAAATCCGGCAATATTCATTGGTTTCAACTAAATCAATTATCCCAAAAATGGAAAAATATGGGCATTGTAAATGATATTAAAGGCTCGGCGCCCGAAGGGCTAATGGGTTTGGCAGCCGATAAAAAAGATAATTTTTACGCGGTTTGGCTTGATACGCGTACGGGAGGCAATAACCAGGTTTATTTAGCCCCCCTGCCTGGAAAAAAGGGCGCCTGGTCAAAAAATATTTTGGCATACCGCTCACCTGATGGCCATGTATGCGAGTGCTGTAAACCAAGCATCGCGGTAAAGGGCACAGAAGTGGCTATCATGTTCAGAAACTGGCTTAACGGCTCAAGAGATCTGTATGTAGTTAAATCTTTGGATGGGGGTAAGGTGTTTCAGGCGGCTCAAAAAATGGGAATGGATACCTGGAAACTCAATGGCTGCCCGATGGATGGCGGCGGCATCGTTATTGATGGCTCAAACAGCATTCACACCATATGGCAGCGTAAAGGAAATATATATTATGCAAAGGCAGGTGRGCCGGAAACGTATATAGGGAAGGGACGGACCTGCGCTATTTCAGAAGCCGGTGCTAATACGGTTATCACC
>NZ_JBFUKF010000310.1:0-6634 GCF_056400985.1 Mucilaginibacter sp. P4_G9
ATATGGTATAACCACTACCAAGCAACAAAACAGCTTTATAGGTGCCATGGCTATTTACACAGAGGATCCAAA
Organism: Mucilaginibacter sp. P4_G9; assembly: GCF_056400985.1. NCBI lineage: Bacteria > Pseudomonadati > Bacteroidota > Sphingobacteriia > Sphingobacteriales > Sphingobacteriaceae > Mucilaginibacter > Mucilaginibacter sp. P4_G9. The sequence continues at coordinate 73 of NZ_JBFUKF010000310.1, forward strand.
AAAATATGATCAGACCTTTGTGGCCAACTATGCACAGATCAATATTGTACCCGAAATTAAACGTATTACGGGTGTAGGTTCGGCCAGTATTTTTGGTGGTGTTAAGGATTACTCCATGCGTGTTTGGCTTAATCCGGCACAAATGGCAACTTACAAAGTTACACCCGCCGAAGTAATGGCAGCTATACAGGACAAAAACCTTGAAGCCGCGCCTGGTAAATTTGGTGAGCGCAGTAACGAGGCTTTTGAATATGTAATTAAATATAAGGGTAAGCTTACCAAACCAGAGGAATATCAGAATATTGCTATCCGTGCAAATGCAGATGGTTCCGTATTGCATTTAAAAGATGTAGCCCGTGTTGAACTGGGTGCCTATTCTTATAATAGCGTAAGTAACCTGAACGGGCACGACGGTATTATTATTGGTATCATACAATTGTCGGGCTCAAACGCCAACCAAATTCAGATTGAGATTGATAAGCTGATGGTAAAGTTATCAAAGGATTTTCCTGCCGGCATCAAATACAATCAGTTCTATCGCACCAAAACCGACCTTGATGAGTCAATTAACCAGGTTGAACATACACTGGTAGAGGCTTTTATACTGGTGTTTATAGTAGTATTTATATTCCTGCAGGATTTCAGGTCTACTCTGATCCCGGCTATAGCAGTTCCGGTAGCCATTATAGGTACCTTCTTCTTCATGAACCTATTTGGCTTCTCTGTTAACCTTTTAACGCTGTTTGCATTGGTGCTGGCCATAGGTATTGTGGTGGATGATGCCATAGTGGTGGTAGAGGCGGTGCATGCCAAAATGGAACACGACCCAAGCCTTACCCCAAAAGCAGCAACTACCGAGGCAATGCGAGAAATTACAGGCGCCATTATATCTATTACACTGGTTATGGCAGCCGTATTTTTACCCGTAAGCTTCATGGTAGGTTCAACAGGTATATTTTACCGGCAGTTTGCGTTGACCATGGCTATAGCTATCATCATATCGGCTGTTAACGCTTTAACCTTAAGTCCTGCACTTGCCGCTTTGTTTTTAAAGAACAAACATAGCGCGGATGGTCATAATGAACCTAAAAAAGGTTTTTTAGAAAAATTTTATGCAGGCTTTAATGGTGGTTTTAATTATATGACCAACAGGTACGTTGGGGGCTTAAAGTTCCTTATCCGTAAAAAATGGTTGAGTATAGGCGGGCTTGTATTGGTAGTAGCAGCTACAGTTTACCTGGTAAATAAAACAAAAACCGGCTTTATCCCTACCGAAGACCAGGGCTTTGTGGCCATAGCTGTTAATACACCATCCGGAACTTCGTTAAGTGGTACCAATAAGATTTTTAAACAGGCCGAAGATCAACTGAAAACTTTACCATCAGCAAGGTTTGTTACCGCGTTATCTGGTTTTAACTTTTTAACACAATCCAGCAGTCCATCAGCCGGGGTAATTTTCTTATTGCTAAAACCCAATGATGAAAGGGGCGCAGTCAAAAATATTGATGATATACAGAATATAGTAAGGGGGAAATTAGGTGGCATACCAGGTGGTACTTTCTTCGTGTTCAGTTTTCCAACCGTTCCCGGGTTTAGTAACGTGGAAGCGCTTGACGTGATGCTGCAGGATAAAACCAACGGCAAGCTGGATAAATTTAGCGGCGTTGCCAATAACTTTATAGGAAAGCTGATGCAGAAACCGGCTATCGCTTATGCCTTTACTTCTTATAAAGCAGATTATCCTCAGTTACAATTAGAAGTTGATGACGAAAAGGCTAACCAGCTGGGTGTAAATGTTAAAGACATTTTGCAAACTATGCAGGCTTACTTCGGTACCGCCCAGGCATCAGATTTTAACCGCTTTGGTAAATACTACCGCGTGGTAGTTCAGGCTGATATTGCGGATAGGACAGATCCTTCAGCAATTGACAGGGTGTTTGTTAAAAATAAAACCGGTGAAAACGTACCTATCAATACACTGGTTAAACTAACCCGTGTGTATGGTTCAGAAACCGCCTCACGTTACAACCTGTTCAACTCTATCGAGATCAACGCTATCCCAAAACCGGGTTATAGTTCCGGTGATGCCATTAAGGCCATCCAGGAAACAGCCAAGGAGCAATTACCGTCGGGTTTTGCCTACGAGTTTGCTGGCCAAACCCGCGAAGAAATTTCTTCGGGCGGGCAGTCGGCAGTTATATTTATGCTTTGTTTGATATTTGTATATTTCTTATTATCAGCACAGTATGAAAGTTATATATTACCATTGGCGGTAATCCTTTCAATCCCTACAGGTATATTGGGTGTGTTTGTGGTATTAGGCTTAACCGGTATCGAAAACAACATTTACGTACAGGTAGCCTTGATCATGCTCATCGGCTTGTTAGCCAAAAATGCTATCCTTATTGTTGAGTTTGCAGTGCAGCGACGCAAGGCCGGGCATGGTTTGGTTGAATCGGCAATTGAAGCCGCAAGGTTGAGGATACGCCCTATTATCATGACTTCACTGGCTTTCGTATTCGGTTTATTCCCGATGAGTATTGCAACCGGTCCATCTGCACAAGGTAACCACTCTATAAGTATTGGTGCTGCCGGCGGGATGGTATCAGGGGTACTGTTAGGTTTATTCATCATCCCGGTATTGTTTGTGATATTCCAGGGATTACAGGAACGAATTAGTGGTGTGCCATTGGCAGTACTGAACAACGATGGATCAGATCATAAAAAAGGGCATGCCATTGACGCTAAAAAATTGGAGCTACAGAATAATTAAGAATAGAATCAAGAGTAAAGAATCAAGAGTCAGGATAGAAAAGTAAAAGTTACAGAATAATAGGATTGAAGATTGTCTTCGGTCTTGATTCTTGACTCTTGGTTCTTGACTCTTTCAAAGCAACAAACAAATGAAACGATATACAACCCCATTAGCTTTTGCATTACTTATGGCCTTTTTAAGCGCCTGTAAAGTATCAAAAGATGTGGAAACACCCAAAGCAGAGCTGCCTGCAAATTTTAGGAATAGCGTAGCAGCCACAACTGCCGATACCAGCAGTATTGCCGATATACAGTGGAAAAACTTTTTTACCGATGCAACCCTGCAAAAGCTGATTGATAGCGCTATTGCTAAAAATTACGATATGCAGATAGCTGTAAAAAATATAGATGCGGCCCAACAGTTATTTAAACAGGTAAAATGGAACTATGTGCCCGAGGTTGCCCTGAATGTTACTGCAAGCTCCAACCGCCCAAGCGATAACAGCATAACAGGCTTAAGCATTGCCCAATATAACATTGGCACAAAGCACGTTGAGGATTACTCGGCAAATTTAGCCCTTTCATGGGAAGCTGATATTTGGGGTAAGATCCGCAACCAAAGTCGCCAGGCGCTTGCACAATACCTGCAAACCACCGAGGCAAAAAAGGCAATTCAAACCAATATTGTGGCAGGTGTATCACAGGGATATTATAACCTGCTGATGCTGGATGCGCAGTTGGACATTGCCAAAAAGAATGTGAAACTGAACGATAGTACCTTAAGGATCATCCGTTTACAGTATGATGCCGGGCAGGTTACCTTATTGGCGGTACAACAGGCCGAAGCACAGCAACAATCTGCGGCCCAGTTGGTGCCACAATTTGAAAGGAATGTAGCCGTGCAGGAAAATGCCCTGAGCATCTTGGCCGGAAGACTACCAGACAGTATCGAACGAAACGGTACTTTAAACGACGTGAAGTTCCCTGAAACGTTAACAGCAGGCGTACCATCTACCCTCATCAGCCGCAGGCCCGATGTAAGGAGCCAGGAGCTGGCTTTAACCATTGCCAATGCCAAGGTGGGTATTACCAAATCAGAGATGTATCCTGCATTAAGGATCACTGCAAGTGGGGGAGTTAACTCCTTTAAAGCCAGCAATTGGTTTAACATACCGGCCGCCTTGTTTGGTATTRTTGCGGGTAGCGTTGTTACTCCTTTGTTACAGCACAAAGAACTGAGTACCCAATATCAGGTTGCCAAAATCGACCGTGAAAAAACAGTTCTTCAGTTCAGGCAGTCGGTATTGAATGCAGTTGGCGAGGTATCAGATGCACTGGTTAAAATTGAAAAACTTAAGCAGGAGCAGGCTATAGCGGCAAACCGTGTAAAAACCTTACAGCAGGCAACTACCAATGCCAGTTTGCTGTTCAAAAATGGCCTGGCCAATTACCTTGAAGTAATAACAGCCCAAAGCAATGTACTGCAAGGTGAACTTGCCCTTGCCTCTATAAAAAGAGATGAGCTAACCGCAACCGCCGATCTTTACCGCTCATTAGGCGGTGGATGGAAATAATTGGTGAATGGTTGATTAGGTTAATTGGTGAATAGTTAGTCCCGTCGATCAAATTGCCCTGAATATATTAGAAGGCCTGTCGGAACTAATTCCGACAGGCCTTTTTTGTAGAGATGCTTTATAAAAAAGCAGAAGATTCATCTCAGATAACAAATCTCGATTAAACTCGATTTTTCTTTATTTTTTCTTCCATAAAAGTGGGATAAATRTCGATAAAAACCGCATTTTTATGCATATTTCCCACATTTTACAAATAAATTACCGGCATTACCCGAAAAATACCTATCATAGCAGTTACCCAATAATTTGAACTTGCTTTTTTGAATGAAATTTAAATTTTTAGCAGCGCTGCTCCTGGTGTCGTGTTATCTGAAGGCGCAAAACTTAAATATAATTCCCCAGCCCCGGTCGGTTGTAACCGGTGTAGGGCAAATAAGTATTAATAACCGGTCTACCATCGGTGTAAGCGATACCTCGTTAACCGCTTTGGCCTTTTACTTTCAAAAGGAATTATTTAAAGCAAAAGGCTTATCGCCCGAGGTAAGCAACGGGGATTCCAAAAGTTCAATAAAGCTTATTTTAACCAATACAAACCAAACTATTGGGGCATACTCACTCAAAATTGCACCCGACCAGGTAACCATATCATCCTCCAATAAGGAAGGTGTTTTTTATGGGTTAATCTCGCTGTTGCAACTCATCAAAGATCACCCGAAAGAAGGCGAAAACCTTACCCTGGCATCAACAAATGCAACAGACGCGCGCGAATACCAAAATATTATCCTGTCATCCACCGAAATAACCGATGCCCCACGATACCAATGGCGCGGCCTGATGCTGGATGAATCACGGCATTTTTTTGGCAAGGAAAAAGTAAAGCAACTGCTAAACTGGATGGCTTATTATAAACTGAATAAGTTTCACTGGCACCTAACCGATGTACAGGGCTGGCGCATTGAGATTAAGAAATATCCGAAGTTAACTTCCATAGGTGGAGTTGGTAATTACAGTGATAGCGGTGCCGAAGCCGAATATTACACCCAAAACGATATCAGGGAACTTGTAGCCTATGCTGCCCAACGTTTTATAACCGTAATTCCTGAAATTGATATGCCGGGCCATGCCACGGCGGCAAATAAGGCTTATCCCGAGTATTCGGGGGGAAGTGTTGCGGGCTATCCCAACTTTACTTTTAACCCCGCTAAAGAAGAAACCTACCAGTACCTGGCCAACATCATAAAAGAAACCAACTCGCTTTTCCCTGCCAAAATGATGCATTTGGGTGGTGATGAAGTGATTTTTGGCATAAAGGCATGGAGTTTGGATACGGCTATAGCAAAGCTGATGCAGACTAAAAACTTTGCAGATGTAGGCGAACTGGRGCGCTATTTTTTTAAGCGGATGACAGATACAGTTACCAGCATGGGTAGTAAGATCCTGGCATGGGACGAGGCTACTCAAACCGATCTGCCGGCCGGCAAAACCATTATTTTTTGGTGGCGCCAAAACCTGCCGGGGCAACTGAGCCTGGCATTGCAAAAAAATTACCAGGTAGTGCTTTGCCCGCGTTTGCCGCTTTATTTTGATTTCCTGCAGGATGGCGGGCATATAGTTTGGCCGAAGCCGGATGGACGGCACCCGAACTAAAGAATGAGGCCGCCTTTAATGAAAGGCTGCAGGCGGGTTTAAAAAACTGGGATGCAGATAATATTTACTACTATAACCCATTTATTCCATCGGCCCATCCCGAAGCGGTTGATTTTGCTCCGGTTATCAAAAAAACTTATGTAGCCGAGAGACATAGCCGCCGGCATAGTTCAAAGAAAGTGCATGCCAGGGCTTCAAAAAAAGGGAGGTCGACCATCTCAAAATCTCATAAATCGTCGGCCAAAGCATCAAAAAGCAAACCGCATAAAAAAAGGAAATAACCAACAGGCTATTTCCTTTTCAAGGGCTTGTTAATTTAGCCTACCGGTAAGTTGAAAGGTGGGTGGTTTTGATGCTGAGCACAAATGATTTACCTACACTTATTTTAACGCTTTTATCAAGTAACATGGCTTTAACTGCGTCATCGCCTTTAATGGCTTCAAAAAGATCGCGTGCTACGGCCGATCCGCTGATGTTGTTGGTAACCTTGCCATTTTCCATGTTGATATTAAAAGTATAACCAGATTTCCCACGATCGCCCGCAGATTCAAAATCAGTTATGTTTAGTTTAAATTGTTGATCTTCAT
>NZ_JBFUKF010000311.1:0-5991 GCF_056400985.1 Mucilaginibacter sp. P4_G9
CTATAATACATGGTTAAACCCTGGTTAAAATAAAACCGGGCGCTGTCATTATGGGTTGAAATAGGGTAACTATAATGCCCCCAGCCCGGTAGTTTTACAATGAATTTTCCCTGAGCGGTAGTATCCGCATCACCAATGGCCGAAGGTGAGCCGCAAGTGACCACATTGGTTCTTTTAACCTCTTTTTTGCCGGGTGACTTTTTGATTTGAAATGCAAACAAATATGTTCCTAACAAAAGAACAGGGATTGCGAAAAAAAGCGATACCTTTTTCATTTTCAGCTTTTTAAACAGATTTAACGATAAACAGGCAACCGACAATATTTTTAACTGGAGTTGGATGAAAACTACAAGCCTACATTGGTTTAACAAATTTAAACAATAGTTTTTTAAATAATCATAGGATAGAATTATCTCCTAAATTATCATATGCACCATCAGCAAGGCAATCACAAATGGCAAATAATCTGTAAGCCCGGTACGCAGGTAGCGCAAGGCTATCGTGATTTGATTTTCGACAGTTTTTATGGAGATATTTAAGCGGGAAGCGATCTCTTTGTTAGATAGGTATTCCTTACGACTGAGGGTAAAAATCTGGCGGCATTTTTCGGGCAGCCGGGCTACATTGCTTTCCAGCAGCTGGCTGATGTCATTTTGAAGAAGTTTGCTATCGGCGGTGTATTTTTCTATCAGCTCTTCAATAACTTCCAGGTTAAGCGTGGCTTTTTTGGTGCGGATATAATAGATAACCCGGTGCCTGATAGCTACTTTGAGGTACGCTTCCAGCGAAGTGATGTTTAGCTGGTTTCGTTTTGTCCACAAATCGATAAACAATTCCTGCACCAAGTCTTCGCAAACATCGCGGTCCCGGAATAAATTATAGGCAGCATGAAAAAGTTTGGCCGAATATCTTTTATACAGCAATTCAAATGCCTCACGGTCATCCAGCCTTAGTAAATCTAACAATTTAGCATCGGGCCACATTTGATATTCCTTACCTGGAAGCATAAATGGACTGTAAAACGGTTTCTGAATTGGATAGGCATAATTACAAGATTATTTTTAAATAAAAAACTTTTTTTGTTTCAGGCAAATTTTGCTCCATCAGCGGGAAAAAACAAAACCCGGCAGCTTTATTAAAACTGCCGGGTTGATAAAGAGATAAATGCTTTACTATACCACTCTTCCCATCAACGGGTCGCTAAAGCTATGTTTACCGGTTTCAACGCGGCCGGCGTACCTTTTTTCGAAAGTGTGACTACCGGTTATTTTCACACTGAAATCGTAMCAGCCATGGCTTTTAGCCAGGTCAAGCGCCAATGCGTTTGTACCCTTTTTATTTAATACGGTTTTATGATTGTTGCTTTTATAACCATGATCGATAACTTCAACAGTATAAGCCTTATCGGGACTTAAATTAGACAGTTTCAGGGCGATATTGCCGGTTAGTTTTCCGGCCAGTTCCTGGTATTTGCAGGCCACATCAACTAATGGATCGGCAGCGGTGCCTTTATACTCACGAAAGAAACCGTTTGGTCCGTAAACGCGCAGGTGATATTCACCGTTCTCAAATTCATTTATCGGCCAGGTATCGGCCAGGCTATCGCCTGCGGTAAGCGCATAGGCCCAGGTGCGCAAAGGCTCCATTTGCTGCGGATCATTAAAGCTTGCATATTTACCGGGCGCATAAACATTAAATGCCGAGCCTAAAGCTTTATCACCAAATGCCTGTTTACTTGCATTAAATCTTATTTCGAAAGATTTTTTATCAGCACTTAATTTACCATCTGCGTACAACTGGTATGGCAGGGCCGATGACGGTTTTATGCCCTTTTCCTGTTGGGCCATATAAGGCGAAGCGTACGGATCTTTGTTGATCCCGGCTATTTCATCGACAGTGAGCAGTTTATAGGTGGGCAGTTTTTTAAATTTGGCCATGTGGATACTTTCGTAAAAAGTATCTTTAACAACAAACTCAGGGTTGGCTATTTTTTCGCCGTTGTATGGGCGAAAAACAGAGGTTAGGTCACCGCAAACTGTGCGGCGCCAGTTGCTGATATTTGGTTCAACTACTTTTTTACCTGTTTTTTTGCTTAAAAAATTCTCCAGGAATTGTAGGGTTGAGGTATGGTCAAAAACTTCGGAGTTTACCCAGCCTCCCTTGCTCCATGGCGAAGCAATTACCAAAGGAACACGATAGCCTAAACCAATAGCGCTTTCACGATCATAAACTTCGGGAAAATTGTCGCGGGCTTTTTCCTGTTCAAGGGTTACAAATTCAACACTGGTATCAATTCCTTTTGAAACTTTACCTGTTCCCTCTTTATGCGGATGGGGCGCTACAAACGGTGGCACATGATCAAAATAACCATCGTTCTCGTCATAAGCCAATATAAAAATAGTTTTTTTCCAAACTTCAGGATTTTTAGTGAGGATATCCATCACTTCGGATACATACCATGCACCATACCATGCCGAGCTCGGGTGATCAGAAAAGTTCTCGGGTGCCGATAACCAGGATACAGTTGGCAAGGTCCCGGTTTTTACATCCTCCCTAAACTGGTGTAGCACATCGCCTTTAGGTACCAGCAATTCGCGTTCGGTACCGTTATCATCATATTTCAGGTTAACCAGTGTGCGGTAATGCGGATCATTAGTATTGGTTACAAAACCTTTTTGATGCAGATTTTTTTCGCGTTGCGATAGTTTGGCAAACTTACCCGGATCAAGGCTGGCCATATCTTTTTTGATATTATCCAGGTCACGTTTTTTTTGTTTAAGCTGTTTTTTTAGATGATCAATATGCGCATCGCCGGCAGGTAAGGCAGCAATTTGTTTTTCAACATCAGCTATCTCATCAGGCAAAAGGGTAAATCTTTTTTGCAGGTGCGCTATATGCTTATCGTAAAGCTTAATATTGTACTGACCAAAAAACTCTAAGGGGTTATCCTGGAAATTTGATAACCAGGGGTCTTCTTCTCCCACAAAACCGGTATCAATAGCTATTTCGTTCTGGTAATGTTTCCATGAAATATCATGATCTTCCAAACGCTCGGGGAAAGTAGCCCATTTGAGCGTGCCATAATCCATATCATCATTCCAAACATGGGCAAGGGAATTTTCATGCTGCTCGGCGCGGATAGTTCCGCTCCAAAAGTATAACCTGTTGGGGTTGGTGCCGGTAAGCGACGAGCAAAAATTCTGGTCGCACACGGTAAAGGCATCAGCTAAAGCATAGTAAAAAGGGAGATCCTCGCGGTTATAATAGCCCAGCGTTAAAGGCATGTGGCTATACTCCTTGATGCCGTTTTGTTTTACATTAAGCCACTGATCAAATTTACCATCATTACGGGCATTAACCTGGTTGGCCCAGGAGTGCGGTAACGACGACATCCAGGTAGCTTTGGTCCCCTTAATATCCAAACGGAAAGGCGCGTAAGTTTCGCCTTTATTATTGGTTTGCAGCCAAACCTTGTTTTTATTTGGCAGATCGATAGCCCGCGGGTCGTTATATCCGCGCACGCCCTTTAACATACCATAGGTATGATCAAATGAGCGGTTTTCCTGCATCAGGATCACAATGTGCTCCGCATCCATAAAGGTGCTGCCCGGGGCCGGGTTTATAGCCATTGCTTTTTGAATAGATTCGGGTAAAACGCCGGCAAGCCCCGCCGCGCCGGTTAGTAAAGCCGCCTTTTTAAGAAAATCTCTCCTTGAGTCACGCATGTTTTTTTTATTTAGACCATTTAGACCATGGTCAATAGTCCATAGACCATGGTTGTTGTTTGAATACAATATCTTATCCGACTATGGACTAATTATCTTTTAGCAATTACCTGTTCGCACAAACCCAACGAAAGCGTCATCCCGTTACCGCCAAGGCCATTTATGATGGTTACACCAGGCTCAACATCCACAATTAATTCGGTTGCCCCGTTGGTCATTTTTGGGTAGATGCCGTGCCACGATTGCAGGAGATTCCAATCCTTAAAATTAGCAAAGGTGTGTAAGTATCCGGTTATTAAATTATTAATAAATGCCTTGTCAAAAGGGTCGTGCACCAGGCCGTACTCATGCGAATCGCCTATGGTAAGTTCTCCGCTGCCATTTTGCGATACCATAACGTGAATACCCCAGTTTAGGTGTACAGCATATTGCTCTTCATAACGTTTGCGCAATGCGGGCAATGAAGCCGCTGCCTGGAAACCGGGATAATGGATCATGGATAAACCACCGCATAACGACGGACCGATGCGCCATTCATCCGGCTGGCTAACCAAACGCATCATTTGTAACTTACACTTGGTAATTTCGGTTTGGGCAAAAAGTTCGGGGTATAAGGTTTCAAAGTCGGCACCGCTGCAAACAAATATTTCATCGGCCTGCCAGCTTTGGGTGCCTGAGTATACTTTAGGGTGCTCAATCCGGCTGATAGCGGTGTTCCAATGAAATTCCACGCCAAATTTATCGGCCAGGTATTTTGCTACCTGCCCCACTGCCTCCCGCGATTCTATGATCATTTCCTCGCCGCTCCATAAGGCGCCTTTTAATCCTTCGGTATTTATAGCCGGTGATTTTGAGATAGCTTCGCCAGGTGTTAATAGTTTACAATCACGGTGCCGGTGGTTAACCTCTACATATTCCTTTATCACCTGCAGCTCGTCATCATGATAAGCGAGGTGTAATGAGCCTACTTCATTATGCCAGATATTGGCCTCGGTACAAATAGTTTTCCAGATACTGCGCGAGAGCATAGCACGCTCAAACATTGGTCCGGTGGCCTGCCCTATTGGCCAAATCATCCCGAAGTTACGGATTGATGCGCCAACCGCACGTTCATTACGTTCAAACACGGTTACTTTGTAGCCGCGTATGGCAAGGGCCCGGGCGGTTGCCAGGCCTACTATACCCGCACCTATGACTACGGCAGAGCCCCCCGGCCCCCTGAAGGGTGAGCTTTTTGAATTACTATTTTCTTTCATTTTGTTGTTGTCATTAAGTCGTTGTTCGTTAAGTCGGCGTTTTGAATTTTGACTTTTGAATTTTGACTTGATTTAGCGCTTTGCAAAAAGTAGATGAGCGATAATGCACTGCAAATGCCGCCTACCACAGCTACAACCATTACACCCTCTTTAAAAAATGTGCCCCAGCTAATGTTTGGGCGACCTAACTCTTTGATAAACAAAATGCTTACGCTGCCCAGGTAACCCATAGAATCGGCTATGTACATAATGAAGCCTACGTTGCTGCGGTAATTAAAGGTAGCTATCATCCTATCAAAAAATATAGCATTGTAAGGCACGTAGCCCATATAAAGGCCAAGGCCGGCCATGGTCATCCAGCTTACCGGGCTAATCATTTTAAACGAGAATAACAGGGTTGATACACCCACCAACACACAGCCGCCTATAATAAACAGGTGAATGATGCTGAAAGCCCTTAAATTCTTTTTTACAAGGATGAGCAGGCTCATGCCAACCAAAACTAAAACGGAAATAATGGTATCTATATTGGTATAAATGCTGTTACTTTTTACGCCCAGGTCGGCCCATATCTCTACTTCAAAATTGTCGCGTACGTCGCGCATAATGGTGAGCAGCACATATATGATAATGGTGAGGATAATGCCAGGTAAAAACCGAACCAAAAACTGCTTACGTTCGGTGGCGTTCATAGGGCTGCGCTCTGCACGCAACTGCTTATCCCGGGCAGTTGGGGCAGGCATCAGTTCCATACAAAAAACAAAAAGTAACAAGGGTAAAACAAATAAAGCGCCTGTTAAAAAAGGCATATGATATTCGTTCACATGAAAAACCGTAAGCAATGTACGCCCAACGGTTTTTACAAAACCCGATGCAAATATCAGGCTGATAGATAGTACCGCCGCCATAAATTCGGTTGAGCGGCGGCCTTCAAGGTAACCAAAAACCAAACCCCAGATGAGCCCCAACGGAAAGCCGTTAAGGAACAGGAAAATAATATTCCACGGTGC
>NZ_JBFUKF010000312.1:0-5968 GCF_056400985.1 Mucilaginibacter sp. P4_G9
GCTTAATGATTATATTATACTTAGATAACTTTTACATTTACCGCATTTAAGCCTTTTCTGCCGTTCTCTACTTCAAACTCAACTTTATCATTTTCACGGATCTCATCGATCAGGCCTGTTGAATGAACAAAAATGTCTTGACCACCGTTTGTAGGTGTGATAAATCCAAAACCTTTTGTCTCATTAAAAAATTTTACTGTTCCTTCTTTTTGCATTATTTTATGTATTAAAGGCGCCAATTTAGGTAAATTTTTCACAAACTATAACAGTGCCAGGTCAAATAAAAAACGTTTGATTTGGAAGTTTGATGGCTTGAAATCTTTAAAATTGATTTGGCGAAAGGTAATTTAATGATTTTGAATACTTTAAAAAACAGGTCGATTCAATTTACACATCTTCAAATTTTCAAAATATATTGAATAAGCATCCTTACTTAATTTTTAGTTTTATTAAATTGTAAGTTTGCGCCAGAATCAAAAAAACACATATATGAAGGCCTTTATATTCGACCTTAATGGCACCATGATCAATGATATGCCTTACCATACCAAAGCCTGGCAAACACTTTTAAATGATCAGTTGGGTGGCGCCTTCACCTGGGAAGAGGTAAAAAAGCAGATGTACGGTAAAAACCCCGAAGTATTGGTAAGGATGTTTGGCCCTGACCGTTTTACCATGGATGAGATGAACGACCTATCCTACAAAAAAGAAGAAAAATACCAGCAGGAGTTTTTACCTCACCTGGCTCTTTTGCCCGGCTTGCAGGAGTTTTTAGAAGCCGCACATCAAAAGGGTATCCCTATGGCTATAGGCTCGGCAGCTATCCCTTTCAATATTAATTATGTGCTTGATAACCTTAACATCAAGCATTACTTTAAAGCAATAGTAAGCGCCGATGATGTAGTATTAAGCAAACCACATCCCGAAACTTTTTTAAAAGCAGCGCAACTTTTAGATACTATACCTGCCGATTGTATTGTATTTGAAGATGTGCCCAAAGGTGTTGAGGCTGCCGCCAACGCAGGTATGCAGGCTGTTGTGTTAACAACTACACATGAGCAGTATGAATTTGAAAAATTGCCCAACGCACTCCATTATGCTGCTGATTTCAATGATGAGTATTTTAAAGGGCTGTTAGATTAATTTATATCCGCTGTTATTTATCTGGCAGATTTGTGTATTATTGATAAAGGTTTACAATATGTAACCCTTACACCTAATCTCCCACCTCATATGAAAATAAAATTTTACCTGCCTGCATTACTCGTCCTTGGTATATTAAGTTCATGTAGCGATCATGTTTACGGCCCTGCTTTGCACCATAGCGACATAGCCTATATGCCCAAACCCATGTCAATGGATAGTACAAAATCGGCCACTTATATTTCGGGGGCGCTGGTGCTTGATTATAGTCCCAACTTTAATGACCAGCTTACCAGCGGGCAGCTTAATATAAGCCATGCCAACACCTTTAAAAATTTCAACCTGGCTTATGGGGCTTTTACTTCGCTGGGTAATTATGCTAATAACGATCTGCAGCCCGCCGATCCATTTTATTTTAAGAATAAGTTTTTTGGCGCTGTTGGCGGCCGGTTATCGGGTAACTTTTTCATCAATAATGATAGCCGTACAGATATCAGGATAATTGGTTTTGAAGCTGCTTATAGCCACGAATTTGGCGACTATGCACGTTTCAGGAAGGCAGTAACAGGTCAGCCAAATTTTTATACCGATACCCGTACCGATCTTTTCACCGGAGGCCTAACCAGCGAAATTGTGTTTCATGGCAGAAGACCAAATACGCAGATGGGTTTCAGGATATTTGTTGGCGAAACATTAGGTAACGACAATATTTACAACAATAGCAATAATGATTACATAAGCTATAAAACGCCTACTTACGTAGCCTTCTCGTATTTTGTGCAATTTCAGCAATATTTTGCAGTTATTGAGGGCGGTACTTATGTACAGTTCAGAGTTGGCCTCAAGTTTTAGCCTACTCCGAATAAATGCTTCCAACCCTGTCGCGCAGGTTATAGCCCGATGCCATAACCTCGCCATATGCGCCTGCTGTACGTACAGCTATCAGGTCGCCACGGAATGATTCGGGTAGGTCAACATCTTTCYGAAAGCAATCTGTACTTTCGCATATGGGGCCTACTACGTCGTATTTTAAATCAGTTGCCGGTGTTTCATTTTGAATTTTGACTTTTGAATTTTGGCTTAAATTCTCAATTTGATGATAAGCCTGGTAAAGCATCGGGCGAATCAGTTCGGTCATACCCGCATCCAATACCAGGAAGTTTTTCTTTTTACCATTTTTAACATACAGCACCCTCGATATCAGCGATGCGCTTTGGGCTACCAGCGCGCGGCCAAGCTCAAAATGCACTTCCTGGCCGGGCTTTACGTTCAGGAAGCTTTTAAATACCTGGAAATAGTTTTCAAAATCGGCAATGTTGGTATCGGGGCTGTAATAATCTACGCCCAAACCACCGCCTGTGTTCAGTACCTTAACCGGAAAACCATGATCCTCAAACCAATCCTGCATTTCATTAATGCGGGTACAAAGGCTTTTATAAACCTCCAGATCTGTAATTTGTGAGCCGATATGGAAATGGATACCTAAAAACTGCAGGCTGGCGCATTTGCGCAATGCAGTAGCCACATCGGGCAGCTGCCATATATTAATGCCAAATTTGTTCTCGTCGAGTCCTGTTGTGATAAAATGATGCGTATGCGCATCCACATTGGGGTTGATACGGATAGCCACATTGGCCTTTTTACCTTTGGCGGCTGCCAGCTCGTTTATTACTTCAAGCTCCTGTACCGATTCCACATTAAAGCAAAAAATATTGGCATCAAGGGCCAGGTTTATTTCCCTGTCGGATTTACCTACACCTGCAAAAACCACCCTGCCTTTATCAAAACCATGATCAATAGCAGCCTTTACCTCATTACCGCTCACACAATCGGCACCAAAACCAAAAGACTGAATCATATCCAAAACCTTAGGATTAAAATTGGCCTTCATAGCATAATGCACATGAAAACCATGCTTAGCCGAAGCATCGCGACAGGCATCTAAAGTTTGGCGCAATACCTCCATATCGTAATAATAAAAGGGGGTATCCAGTTGCTGAAATTTATTTATGGTATTGGTATTGAACATGGTTAGAAAAGTCAAAAATCAAAATTAAAAAGTCAAAAAGGATAAATCCGAAACCGAACATCCCAAATGCGAAATCAAAACAGCCTGTTATGCAAACTCCTCAAAGTTTCCACCTTATCATCGGTTTTTACCAGTAATGACAGGTTATGATCACTACCGCCGTATGATATCATCCTCAAGGGGATATGTTTTACAGCCTCCAGTACACGGGCTGCATAGCCATGCTTTTCGGCACCAAAATCACCTACTACGCAAATGATGGTATGATTTACATCCAGCTCAACCGAGCCAAATGCGTTAAGTTCGCTGGTGATCTCGCCCAGGTAAGTAGTATCATCAATGGTTAATGAAACAGCCACCTCGGATGTGGTGATCATATCAATAGATGTTTTATAACGCTCAAAAACCTCAAACACCTTCCTCAAAAAACCATGTGCCAGCAGCATTCTGCTCGATTGGATTTTGATAGCTGTAATGCCATCCTTCGCAGCAATAGATTTGATCTTGTCTTTCTCGCTGGTGTTGGTGATCAGGGTACCCTGGGCCTGCGGATCCATTGTATTAAGCAGGCGTACCGGGATCTTATATTTTTGTGCCGGAAACACGCTTTGCGGATGCAATATTTTGGCTCCAAAATAGGCCAGCTCGGCCGCCTCATCAAATGATAGCTGGGCAATAGGCTGCGTACCTTTTACAATCCGCGGATCATTGTTATGCATTCCGTCAATATCAGTCCAGATCTGTACCTCTTCGCTGCGGATGCCGGCACCTATCAGCGATGCGGTGTAATCACTGCCACCACGGCGCAGGTTGTCAATCTCGCCAAAGGCATTGCGGCAAATAAATCCCTGGGTAATAAATAAATTAACTTCGGGATGCTTATCTAATAAAGGACTGATCTTTTCGGTGATATAATCAACAATAGGCTCATTATCCTCATCTATCTTCATAAAATCCAAGGCAGGCAGTAATACCGATGGTATGCCTATCTCTTTCAGATAAACATGGTATAGTGTAGTAGATAATAGTTCGCCTTGTGCCAGTATCACCTTCTCTTCAACAGCAGTAAACTGGTCATTAGCCAGGTTGCTGAGCAACGCGAAATGATAGTCGATCACTTCTTTGCCTTGTTTTAAATATTCGGGATCGGCAAATAATTCCTGGATGAACAGTTCGTACTTTTCTTTCAGGATACCGATGAGGCCAACAGCCTTCTTCTTATCGCCGGTTAAGTAAGCCTGACCAATCTCTACCAGGTTATTTGTAGTACCAGACACTGCCGAAAGCACAACTATCTGTCTTTCTGCAGGATTAATAATGTCGAGCAGGTTCTTCATACGGGCGGGGCTACCCACTGATGTACCGCCAAATTTTAAAACTTTCATTGCTATTTTCGTTAACCTAAAATAAGGGCACTACTGTACCTTTATTTGCGGCGCTAAAAATAGGATTTTAAAATACTTATAACTAATTAAATTTGGCAAGCCCTGCAAACAGTTTTCAGCCTGTAAATTAAGACAGACGGCTTTGGCGATAACGCCCCTTTACCGGTTTGAATACATGTGTACCGGCATTATGCTGCTTTACTTTACAAACAGCAAGAATTTTTTATGACAGGTTTTGCATTGGTAGCTCTGTACCGGCAACCAAAACAATAAAGTCTTAATTAATAACGACCGGTGTATCCTTTGGCCTGTATTGGTGTGGCATTTGGTACAAGCCTTCAACTTAATTCGCTTTTTTGATGAACTTATTTCTTTTTCAACCATGTTTATTTGCTTAAAGGGCGGATGCATTTTTGATGTCAAAACACAATAGGATAGCTAAAAACAAAGTTGTGGCTTCTTCAGGAAAAGGCAAGTTTTTTTTCATGCTCCTTGTGATTTTGATAAAGGTTTTGTGCAATAAATTAAGCCGCAAAATAAATCTACATAAAGAAACAAGTACAAAATCACTTTACGCTACGATTTAACTTTACTGCGCTAAACAAACCAACAGCAGATTAATATTGTTTTAACTAAATTAAAAAACGCCTACTCTCCCCTATTTTTCGAAATTTACCATTCAGTAACACATCCTTATTCTCTAAACACATTCTCCTTTACCAAAAACAGAGGCAACGATCCATGATCCAACACCCGCGAGTGGAAATCCCTAGTATTAAAATCTCTGCCTTGTTTTTTCTGCAATTCCTCTTTCCAGTGCAGTATTTGCAATGCGCCATATTTGTAGGTAACCACCTGCGCGGGCCAGCGGTGTATACGGGCTATTTCGCGCATGGCAATATCATCCTGGTTGCTGACGTTCTTTTTCCAGAAAGCAAGGGCCTGCTCATCCGTCCATCCGTAATAGTTTAAGCCAACATCAAGGGGTACCCGTACCGAACGTACAATATCCCACTCCCATTTACCCAGTTCATCATATGGGGTTTGGTAAACGCCTAACTGTTTGCCCAACTCTTCGGTATAGGCTGCCCAGCCTTCGGCAAACCCCATATAATAAAAAAGCTGCTGAACGGCCGACGTTTTGGTCTTACGTTCGATACTTGATTGATAGTGGTGCCCCGGCACGGCCTCGTGGATAAACAGCCAATCGTACTGGCGTTTGTTGTAAGGCTTATCAAAAAGGTTATAGTAAAAAGTGTTATTATCATAGTAACCAGGCGTTTGCGCCAGTTGTTTACTTTCACCGGCTTTGATTTTTAAATCTGGCATCACCAAATCATTAAAAAGCTTTGGCAGATTGCCGCAGATGACGGCCCTGGTATGTTCAAAACTTTGCTGCACAATTTTAGGA
>NZ_JBFUKF010000313.1:0-5968 GCF_056400985.1 Mucilaginibacter sp. P4_G9
TTATCCGGGATCTTGTATAACAGCTCGTTAACCAGGTTGTTGGCAAGCTGACTCAAATCTACCTTGCGTGTTGATGTAGTATCTCTTTTCTTTTTAAACAGGAAATCGAAGTTTTTTACCCCTTTTATATTGGTTAGGTTAATAAACCCGTCCTGTAATAAAACGTCAGATAATTTAATATCGCCCACAAYCAGCGGCAGTAGCCTAACACTTACCACAAAGTTTTTTATACTAAGCAGGCTGTCGCGCTGCTCGGGCACAATGCTAACATCTGAGAAAGATATCGTGCTGGTACCTGTAAAATGGGCCGAGCCTATTTTTACATCTAAATTATAATCGCGCTTTGCTTTTGCTGTAGCTTTGCCGATAGCTGTTTGAAGCAGGGCTTCGCGTTTTGACCAGGCGATATAACAGCCAGTAAGCAATATAATAAATAAGGGAATAAGGATAAATGCGGCTATGCGTATGTATTTAGGGTTGAGGCGCTTCATGAGTAAATTTTTCCAAAACTAAACTAATTCTTATCCCCTCCAAACGGTTGTTTCTGTAAATTGTTTCCTTAACAAACATAAATCAACCACCTGTTTTTATAAATTTGCCCGTAATAATATGATAATCACTAAAGAACAAGTTTTACAAGCACTGGGTAATGTTGAAGAACCAGACCTGAAAAAAGACCTGGTTACCCTTAACATGATACAGGATATACATATTGAGGGCAACAGCATTAGCTTTTCGGTTATATTAACCACACCGGCGTGTCCGCTAAAAGCGTTAATAGAAAATGCCTGCCGTAATGCCATCAGCTACTTTATAAGTAAAGAGGCGGTGGTAAGCATCAACATGACATCGCATGTTACTACGCAAAAAAACACCGGCGTACCGGGGGTTAAAAATATTATTGCAGTAGCATCGGGCAAAGGCGGTGTGGGYAAATCAACAGTTGCGGTAAACCTTGCCCTTGGCCTTGCATATTCGGGCGCTAAAGTAGGGTTGATAGATGCCGATATTTATGGCCCGTCAATACCTATCATGTTCGGGCTGGAGGGTGTTCGCCCGCAGGCCAGCGTTGTGGATGGAAAAACACGGATTGAGCCCATTGAGAAATATGGTATTAAACTATTATCAATAGGTTTCTTTACAGATCCTAACCAGCCGGTGCCGTGGCGCGGGCCAATGGTATCAACTGCTGTAAAACAATTATTTAACGATGCCGATTGGGGCGAACTGGATTACCTGGTGATCGATCTTCCGCCCGGAACGGGCGACATCCACATCACTGTTACGCAAACCTTCCCGGTTACCGGTGCTGTTATTGTAACAACGCCGCAAAACGTAGCGCTGGCTGATGCTAAAAAGGGAATAGGCATGTTTATGATGCCGGCCATTAATGTGCCGATACTGGGTGTGGTTGAAAACATGTCGTACTTTACTCCGGCCGAACTTCCGGATAACAAGTATTACATTTTTGGCAAGGGGGGCGGGCAAAAGCTTGCTCAGCAACTGGATGTTCCGTTTTTAGGAGAGATCCCGCTGATTAAAAGCATCAGTGATTCCGGCGATTCGGGCACTCCCGCTATATTGGAAGAAAACGGCGCGATGACCGCTGCTTTTATAAATATGGCGCAACGTGTGGCCCAGCAGGTAGCCATTTCAAACTTTGATAAGAGCCTGGAAAAAAAAGTTGAGGTATAAAATTTAGGGCCTGTTGCCGGGAGGCAACCCAAACATCGCACTAACATAAAAAGAGAATATTTTCGTTGATGTTATAGCAACATCGGGCAAAATATTGGAACATAGAATATTGTAAATTATTAATAACTTTACTTTAGTTATAAATTAGTAAAAATGAGTTTATTAAGTCAGGTTGAAGCAGCTTTAGATACAATTCGTCCGTATTTAGAGGCTGATGGCGGGAATGTTTCTGTTGAAGAAATCACCTCTGAAGGGGTTGTTAAATTAAAATTGCTTGGCTCATGCGGATCATGCCCAATGAGCATTATGACCCTTAAAGCAGGTATTGAGGAAGCCATTAAAAAGGCTGTGCCCGAGGTTACCTCAATTGAAGCAATAAACCTTACGGATATTGACGATCCTAATGCAGTACTGCCAGAAAATTTAAGATAGGTGTTAAGAATTGTTAAATACAGGTTATATTTACTGTATTAACGTATTTTTGAGCAACATTTTGAAACCTTTTCCCTTATATTTTTTAAGGTAATAAACAGCGGAAAAGAGACAGGTATATGAAATATTTGGTTTTTATATTTTTATTATTTGCTTCGGCTGCCACATTTGCGCAAAGTCACGAGGAACGACCGGTTGTGCAATTTACTGGTATAGTTCATAATGCCGATAGTGCAAAGGTGATTGTTCCTTATGTTACCATCACCAACACGTCGTTCCACAACCAGGTTAACTTAAGCAATTACAAAGGTTATTTTTCTTTTGTAGCACATGAACAGGATACCTTGCGCTTTACTTGTGTAGGTTACGGACAAGTCACGGTTGTAATTCCGGCCAACCTGCCCGGTAAAAGTTATACGCTGCAGGTAAGCATAAAGCCACAAATTATTAACCTGCCGGCATTTCATGTATTTCCGTGGGCCACTACAGATGAATTCAAGAAAGATTTTTTAGCAATAAAACTGGCGGATGATGACCTGGAGATAGCCCGCAAAAATATCAGTAAAGCATCTCTTAGCGCATTGTTTAATACCCTTCCACGGGATGCGCAGGAAATTCAATCGGCAAATGCACAAAGCATGCACACCAGCATCCTCAACTCGCATTCATTAACGCCCAACCCCTTACTAAACCCACTTGCCTGGGGAAGCCTGATCAAACAGATCTCGGACGCGGATAGCAAATAGTGGTGAGTGGACAGTTGTGAATAGTGCGTTTGCTAATCTTACTATGTTTATAGTGAACTTGAAGGCGAAGGAAGATCGTGGTTTTTCCACTCACTACTACCCGCTCTCTACTGACTATCTCCCCTTTTTTGCAGCCGGGAACTTCATTTTATAATCAACATTAACTATTCCTTTTGAAATGTCGTTCAGCCTTTTCTCAATAAGCCGTTTGCGCAGCGGGCTTAGCTTATCTGTAAATAATTTTCCTTCAATATGATCGTATTCATGCTGAATGATGCGGGCAGCCATGCCTTTAAAGGTTTCCTCATAATGTTTCCAGTCTTCATCGTAATACGAAATCCTGATTACCGATTTGCGATAAACATCCTCGCGGATATCCGGGATACTAAGGCAGCCCTCATTAAAACCCCACTCCTCGCCGCTTTCCTCTAAAATAACGGCATTAATGAATACCTTTTTAAAATCTTTCAGCTCCGGCTCTTCATCATCAAAAACAGTTGCATCCACCACAAATAAACGCATAGACATACCCACTTGCGGCGCCGCCAGGCCAACACCACGGGCGCCGTACATAGTCTCAAACATGTTGTTCACGAGCTCTTTTATATGTGGATATTCGTCCGACTCAATAGCAGTGGCTTTTTTTCTTAAAACAGGATCTCCGTAGGCGATGATAGGGTACTTCATTTTGCAAAAATACAGGTTTATTGTTTAGGCTCAAATTTCAATGTAATTAAGCCGTCGTTGTCAAATATTTCATTACTTATTTCCAGCAGCTGGTCGGCTGTTACCGCATTTATTTTGGCAAAAATCTCCTCTAAGGTTTCAATATGGTTAAAGTCGAGCAGGCTTTTGGCCATGGATATGATAAGGCTAAGCCGATTTTCCTCTGCCAATGCAATCTGGCCAATAAATTTTTGTTTGGCCTGGTGTAATAGCAAGGTGCCCAGCTTTTGCTCGCGCAGTTTTTTTAATTCTTTATGAACAAGCTTTGCGGCTTTATCAGCCTTTTCGGTGTCTGTTCCAAAATAAACAGAGAAAATGCCGGTATCAGTAAAAGGTGTATAGTTCGATTCGATGGTGTAGGCAATGCCATACTTCTCACGGATTTCCAGGTTAAGCCGGCTACTCATTCCCATTCCGCCAAGCAGGTTGTTTAACAACAGCAACCCATTTTTGGATTGGTGCGATGAGGCGTAAGCCTGGTTGCCAATAATGCAATGGGTTTGGGAGATCGGCTTTTTAACTACAAATATTCCGCTTTCATTAGGTTGCGGCCTTATCCTGTTTTTGGTGGGCTGATGGGATTCAATGCTGCCAAAGTATTTTTCGGCTAACTTAACAACCTTTTTAAAATCATAATTACCATGCACAGCAAATATCATTTCGGATGTGCTGTAGTTAGCTTTAATGAAAGCGCGCATATCGCCGCTGTTCATCCGGCCAACGGTTTCGGGTGTGCCCAAAATGTTTTTGCCGATGGGCTCGTCTTTAAACAATAACTCCTCAAAATCATCCTGGATAGCTTCTTCCGGCTGATCAAGGTATGAGGCAATCTCATCAAGAATTACGCCGCGCTCCTTTTCCTGCTCATCCTCGGGGAAGGTAGAGTGGAACAGGATGTCCTCAAACAGATCTATAGCACGTTCCAGGTGCTGGTTAAGCAGGGAGGCGTGGATACAGGTATATTCTTTGGTCGTATAGGCGTTTAAATCGGCGCCTACCAATTCCAGCCGGTTTAATATTTGATTAGTGTTGCGCCTTTCGGTTTCTTTAAATAATAAGTGCTCAATAAAATGAGCAAGGCCCTCCTGCTGGTTGCCTTCATCGCGCGAGCCGGCGTTTACAATAAAGCAGCAATGCGTTACGGCAAAGGGCGATGGCTTAAACAAAATGCGGATGCCATTGGGTAAGGTATGGGCCTGGTAGTCGATCATATGGAAATGCAAAGATAGCGTTATATATGTTACAATTATTTTACGTATGATTTGTAAGTGATTTTAGTACTTTAGTACACTAAAATGAAAAAGCTTACATCGTTTAAAACCAGATACCCCTTAAAACACATCAATGAAAATTAAAATTGCCGACCTTGAGTTTGAGCCCCTTATTAACGCCGAAATTATTGAAGACCGCGTAAAAACTATTGGATTACAGATAAACGAAGATTTTAAACAAAGCGTTCCGGTTTTTGTAGGCGTGCTTAACGGCAGCTTTTTATTCATCGCCGACCTGATAAAACAAATAACCATCCCCTGCGAGATCTCCTTTACCAAGCTGGCCTCCTATTATGGCGGCACCACCAGCAAGCTTAAAATTCGCGACGATATAGACTTAATTTTAGATATAAAAGGCCGGGATGTGCTTATTATTGAGGATATTGTGGATACCGGCAATACGCTTCACTACCTGATAGATAAACTAAAGCAACGCAACCCTGCATCCATTAAAGTATGTTCTCTGCTGCTTAAACCAGCCGCCCTGCAAAAAAAGATAGACGAGCTGAAATACGTTGGCTTCGAAATTGAGAACGAATTTGTGGTAGGCTATGGATTAGATTATCAGGAAATGGGGCGGAATTTAAGGGATATTTATAAAAAGGTAGGTTGATAGGATTTCGGAATTGGGATGTTGGATTCGGGATTTATGAAAACTGGATTATATAAGAAATCTATCACTCGGCGCGATTTATAAAACAATTAATCATTTTGTATATTTGTTTAATTATGCTCACCGCAATTAAAGGATATTACGAAAAAGGACGTATCATTATGAGCGAAGATGCCCCCGTACAATCTAAAACGGATGTAATAATTACTTTTCTTACCGATACCGATTCTCCAAAAACAATCAAAAGAGTTCCGGGGGGGCTTAAGGGCAAAGTTTCTTTACCAGACGATTTCAATGAACCATTGGATGATCTTAAAGATTATATGTAATGGCTGGTAAAAAGTATCTCCTGGATACGCATTGCTTGATTTGGTTTCAGGAAGACAGTTCAAAAATTCCAAATAAAATATTAGAAGCTGTTTAAAAATAAAAAAACAGACCGTCATTGCGAGGCACGAAGCAATCCCCAAAATACAGAGTAGCTT
>NZ_JBFUKF010000314.1:0-5939 GCF_056400985.1 Mucilaginibacter sp. P4_G9
CCTTACCACCAACCGGCCTAATATTGTGATCTTTCAGCTGGAAAGCTTTACAGCCGACCTGATAGCATCGCTGGGAGGAGAAAAAGGCGATGCACCAAACTTTGAAGATTTTATAAAACAGGGCGTTTTATTTGATAATGTTTATGCAGCCAGCGACCGTACTGATAAAGGGATCATCGCTATTTTAAGCGCGTTCCCATCACAGGCTACCAGAACCATCGTGATAGATAACGAGAAACAGGAGCGCCTGCCAACCCTGAGCAATATTTTTGCAGATCAGGGCTATAATACCTCCTACTTTTATGGCGGCGAAAGCGAGTTCATGAATTTTAAAGCCTATTTATTAAGCCATAAAATTGCCCACCTTATTGATAAAAAAAACTTTGAGGCTAAAGAAATGAATTCAAAATGGGGCGCCCACGATGATATTTTGCTAAAGAAGAATATCAACTACCTCAACAGGCAGCGGGAACCATTTTTTAGCTACGTACAAACCTTAAGCAATCACGAGCCCTTTGAGTTGCCGGTTGCACCGCATTTCCCGGGTGATGACCTGGGCAATAAGTTCAGGAGTACAGCTTACTATACAGATGCCAGCCTGAAACAGTATTTTGATGAGGCAAAAAAACACAGCTGGTTCAAAAACACCCTATTTGTTTTAGTGGCCGATCATGGGCACAGATTACCGCTCAATGCCTCCGAACCCTATCAACCCAAAAAATATCATATCCCCTTATTGTTTTTTGGCGATGCCATAAAACCCGAATACAGGGGCATGAAAATAAATAAGTTAGGCAATCAAACAGATATAGCCGCCACCCTGCTGGCACAACTAAACCTGCCCCACCAGCAATTTAAGTGGTCGAAAAACCTGTTGAATCCGTATTCACAGAATTTCGCGTTTTTTGACTGGGATAATGGCCTGGGCTTTATGCTACCCAAACAAGCGGTTACCTTTGATAATGCCGGCTCAAGGATAAGTTTTATCCAAAACAAAAATATCCCGCAAAGCTATACGGATAAAACCCTGCTTTACGGCCAAGCTTTTATGCAGCAGGTGTTTACAGAATACCTGGCGTACTAACTAATTCCGGCTTAAATCTTTTTGCCAGTAAACCGGTTGCCTTGTCAATATCAATTTCGGCTACTAATACGCCTGCTTTTCCGTATGGCTGATAGGCAATACAATGCCCGTCGGGAGCTATCAAAGATGTGGCTGACTCGGGATACCTGGTAGCATAGTTGGAGCTTGCAAAATAAATGGTATTTTCCATGGCCCGCATCATCATAGCCTTTTCGTAGTAAGGATTGTTTTTACTTCCCCATTCTACAAGCTGCACGCCCTGGGTATCGCTTCCAGAAAAATGCGGATGAAAAACTATTTTGGCGCCACGCATAGCCGCCCATCGTACCAATTCGGGGTACCTGAAGCCTTCATGGCAAATGGTAATGCCAAATTTTACACCATTCACCTCAAAAATATTGCGCTCCGTTCCGGGGATCCATATATTATCTTCTGTTGGGTCCAGCTGGTTTTTTGTCTGGTATCCCAATATCGCGCCGGTGTTTGATACAACGTAGGCCAAATTAAAAAGCTCATCCCCCAGGTACCAATCCATAGGTATAATAATCGCTATGGCATGTTCAGCGGCTATTTCGCAAACTTTTTTCAGGGCCTCCTGCAACTTTTCGGGCGAGCGCTCTTCTACTTCAAATTCCTTTGCGGGGTACCCAGGAATGTATGACTCCGGAAAACAGATAATTTCTGCTTGTTCCAGTGCAGCTTCCCCTGCAAGTTTTTCTACCCAGGATAAGCCATCATTTATTGATTTGGGAAATGGCGGCGAGGCTAATGCTATCTTCATATGTTGATTTCTAAATTTTCATAGGGCTTTTAACAGGTCTTTCGTCACCCAGCAACAAACCCCATTGTTTATAATTTTTTGAACGGTCGAACACTATTTTTAAAACCGAGAGCAGCGGCATCGCCAGGAACATACCCGAAACGCCAGTCATGGTACCTGCAATTATAATACCTACAATGGAAGTAAGCGGGTTGATTTTTACCTGCGAGCCTACAATTCGTGGCATCAGTATATTATTATCAAGCAACTGCACAAAGGAGATAGCCCCCAGCACAATCAGGATATCAACAATATTCTCTGACGATGCCAGCGTTATCAGCACACCCAAAATATTGCCTATTAATGCCCCCAGGTAGGGTATAAGGTTCAGGAATGCAAAGATGATGCCTATAAGCAGGGCGTTTTGAATCCCAAAAATCATTAACGACCCACCCAGCAGGATAACAATATAGGTTATTTGTATCAGCAATCCTATCAGGTAGCTTTTCACCATCTTTTCTGTCTGCCGTATACCTTCTTCTACATTTTGATATTCATCCGGCTTAAACCACATTAAAATAAATTTAACAAACAGGTTCCGGTATAATATGATGAGGTAAATATAAATAGGCAATAACCCTATAAATATAACTACGCCCGATAAAGACCCTGCCGCTCCACTCAAAATGCCCACTAAGGAGCTGAATAGTTTTTTGCTTTGCGCGTTAATGAATTTCAATTGCTCTGCCGGAGAATATCCAAATGAATTGCTGATCCAGGTACTTAAATTATCAAGGTGCTTGGTTACAGTTCGCTGTATTTGCGGAAAATCATCCAAAAGAGAACCTACCTGGCTGGTAAACAACCAGATGAGCAATGCCACTACAACGGTTAATAAAATTATCGGCAACAGAATAGCAAGGCCTTCCGGCACTTTTAGCTTCCTGAAAAATCTGAATACCGGCAATAACACCAGGCTAAAGAAAAATGCCATCAACAAGGGCATAATTATCGTATTCCCAATAACAATAATAGCCCCTATTAAAAAGATGCCAAGTAATTCAATAGAACGTTTAACGGTTACAGGCATATCTTTCATAATAGCGTTGTTTTAAGCTCGTCTTCTTAAATGCGTTTATTTATAATTTTTGTAAATAAATATCGAGCTAATTATTTGATTATCCTTTTTTTTAAACCGATGTACTGGCGTTTGTGGTGTTCCGCGTTTTAGTATAACCTTGCAGCTTATTTTCAAAAATCCGTATAAACTATTAACTATCAATATATTAAATGAATTTATCTACGACAAGCTTTGTCGTACACAGCCTGTTGCGGAACACTACCGCCCTTGATAATCAACAAGTTACATTTTATTTAAAAGTGGCAAAAATGGCAGCGGTACATTTGGGCATTACCGCCTGGCGAAAGATGCATTCAACCATAGCAAATAATAATTTACATCGGGGGTAACATAAATTGTTTAGGAGCGTCTTACATACTTTAAGGAATAAAAACTTTTTGGCCCCGGTGGATGTATAATTGTTAAATTCCATCCCAACCGGCCTTACTATCAACTAATATATGACTGATCTGAAACCAATTTCAACATTGCTGCTATCCTGTATGCTTACAGCAGCTTTCACCTCATCACAAGCGCAGCAAGCAACCCAACCCGAAGACCCGGCACTAAAAATTTACCGCGAAACACCCAAAAAAGTTAACGATCTGGTGCACACCAAACTTGATGTACGTTTCGACTATAAAAAACGCTATATGTATGGTAAAGAATGGGTTACTTTAAAACCTCATTTTTACCCTACCGACAGTCTTAGGCTTGATGCCAAAGGTATGGACCTGAAAAATATCTCGGTAGTAAAAAACGGTAAAAACATCCCGCTTAAATTCACCTATGAGGATAGCCTGAGTGTAGCCATTAAACTGGATAAGGTTTATCGTAACAATGAAAGCTATACCATTTATATAGATTACACATCAAAACCAAACGAACTTAAAGCAAAAGGCAGCGCTGCCATAAATGATGCCAGGGGCCTGTATTTTATAAACCCTGATGGTACCGAAAAGGATAAGCCAACCCAGATATGGACACAAGGTGAAACCGAAAGCTCATCGGCCTGGTTCCCTACCATTGATAAACCCGGCCAGAAAACTACCGAAGAGATCAGCATGACCATACCTGCCAAATACGTCACCCTATCAAACGGCAGGCTGGCAACGCAAAAGAAAAATGCTGATGGCACCCGTACCGATACCTGGAAAATGGAGCTGCCCCACTCGCCATACCTGTTTATGATGGCAGTTGGTGATTTTAAGATCTATAAAGATAAATGGCGCAATAAAGAAGTGAGTTATTACCTGGAACCAAAATACGCCCCATACGCAAAAGAAATTTTTGGCTTTACGCCCGAAGCCATTGAATTTTATTCCAAAACCTTAGGGGTGGATTATCCATGGAACAAGTATTCGCAAATTGTAGTGCGCGATTATGTGAGCGGCGCTATGGAAAACACCACGGCTACGCTGCATGGTGCTTATGTACAGGGTACAGCACGCGAGCTGTTGGATGCTTATTACAACGATGGCCGCAGCACTATAGTGCATGAGCTTTTTCACCAGTGGTTTGGCGATTATGTTACTGCCGAAAGCTGGAGCAATCTTACCGTGAACGAATCTTTCGCCAACTTTAGCGAAACCATTTGGGCCGAGCATAAATACGGTAAAGATGTGGCCGATGAGCATAACTATATTGATATGCAAACCTATTTAAGATCGCCCGATGGCCGCACAAAAAACCTGGTACGTTTTCATTATGCCGATAAGGAAGATGTTTTTGATGCAGTTACCTACCAAAAAGGCGGCCGGATTTTAAACATGCTGCGCAACTATCTTGGTGATGCCGCTTTCTTTAAAGGGTTAAATATATACCTTACAACCAACGCCTTTAAAAATGGCGAAGCCCAGCAATTACGTTTAGCCTTTGAACAGGCCAGCGGACTCGACCTTAACTGGTATTTTAACCAATGGTATTATGGCGCCGGTCACCCAACTCTTGATATCAGCTACAAATGGGATGATGCCGCCAAAACCCAAACGGTTTACCTGCAGCAAAGCCAGGACGGACAGATCTTTAAACTGCCAATGGCCATTGATATATACACAGGGGGCAAAAAAACACGCCACAAAGTATGGATGAACGATCAGAACGACACCCTTACCTTTAAGCTGGCATCAAAACCCGACCTGGTGAATGTTGATGGCGATAAAATACTATTGACCAAAAAAACCGACCACAAATCCCTGGAAGAATTTGCTTTCCAATACTTTAATGCACCGCTTTATTTAGACAGGCTGGAGGCCATAAATGCTGCCGCCAATAAACAAGGAGAAAAGGATGCACAGAAAATTCTGATTGCAGCCTTAAAGGATAAATATTATGGCTTGCGTAACAAAGCCATCAGAACAGTAAAACTTGATAATGATGCAATGCGCAATGCTGCCTTACCTATACTGGTATCATTGGCCCAAACCGATGATAACACTTTAGTGCGTGCTGCGGCTATTACCGCCTTAGGTAGTTTAAAGGCTCCCGGCAATATGAATATATTTAAACAGGCGCTAAGCAGTCAATCCTACGCCATACAGGGCGCGGCATTAAATGCTATTGGCTTGTTAGATGCTGTGCAGGCCATGACTTTGGCTAAAGGGTTTGAAAAAGACAATAAAGGCGATCTTACAGTTGCTATCATGAATATTTACAGCACCAGCGGAAACGATACACATTGGCCTTTTGTATTGAAACAGTTTGAAGATGCCACCCCGCAGGGGAAATTTAATACCGTAAGAAAATTTGGAGCCATGGCCGCCCGCGTGGATAAACCGGAGCACGCCCGGGAAGGTATTAACGAACTTAAAGACCTTGGCATAAAATACAAATCCATCGGTGCCGGCGACCTAACCATAAAGCTGATTACCGATATTAAAGCACACAGCGAAAAACTGCAGGATGATGGCTCCATAAAAGCTGCTGATGAGGCGATAAAGCTGATAACGGACGCTAAATAGATTGATGAATAAAAC
>NZ_JBFUKF010000315.1:0-5932 GCF_056400985.1 Mucilaginibacter sp. P4_G9
CTGTAACCCAAGAATCCCAATGGATGTAGAATTTGAAATGTTCAATAAAGAATTATTTCCAAACACGGAATCCCCCAATAATTAGTAACTAAACTATTTTCTTTACGATGTCAATCAGTTGGATAATAATTTTTCCRATTCCAACTATTTGTAAAAATAGCTTTAGTATTAATTTGAGGGTTGTTGTGGTTTTATTAATGTTGTAATGGTTATTCATCGCGTTATGATTTAATAACACAAAGTTGAGTTGTCCATTAACAAGTAACTGGTTATAACCGGTTACAATTTATTATAAACCTGCTTTTGATTTAAAACTATTCATTTCTGCTATAGCTTTAACTGTAGGTAAGTCATTGACTTTCAGATATTTTATAATTTTTAATAGTAAGTTTAATTTGATCGAGTTTTTTTTCGAGGTGCCTTCATCACCTGTCCTGTTTTGCGAACTTTGGTAGTGGGTATATAGATTATACAGTCGATCTCCAGAATTAAATGAATACAATTTGGCTATGTCATTTCCATTTTTTCGAGTAACAACTTTGTTCGTATAATGACAAATTAAAGCTATCTCGCGGAGTGACAAATTAGAAATTGTTTGTTTATCGAATATTTTATCCGCTTTCGAATTTTCGGTTGAATTATTAGCGTTTTGATTTTTCCAAATCTCAAGTTCACTAATATCATTCGGGAATAGTTCTCGTTCTAGTTTAGTAAATTCTTTAGTAATAAAATCACAAATAATTATCAACCTGTTATCGTCGTAATTTTCTCTTAGAATGAAATTATTAAGGTAAACTAAATGTAGTAGTAGATAGTAAAGTTGATCTTTATTTAACGGAAGAGCCCGCAAATGCTCTAAAACGGATATAGGCTTTGTTTTATTTGCTATAATTATTAGATGTTGCTCATATAGCGTATTAATAAAATTAAGTGGTTCAAATAGAATCTTGCGTCCTTTATTTTCCGTTAAAGCTTCATAAATCCCAATGTTTAAATCGTTTGTCAGATAGTCTTCTATATCTCTTTTTAGAGCAAATGGAGGGAAAATCATTCTATAACAAGTCAATGTTAATTAAATAAAAAATTAATGGTCAATTCAAGGTAACAATATTAAATTTGATTGCCGGACTGGCTTGTTAATTTTAATCCTTTTTTAGCGCAGGTCTTGTGTTCAGGGTTGTGACACTGTGCTTCCAATAAGTCACAAGTCCTCTTACCCTCAAGGCTGCCACACAAGACTTGCGCCAAGGGGGCAAGTAAAATTTACCGGATAATCAAGCTCTTTTTGTTTAACTGACGCACTTAGTGACGCAGTTTGAGATGACCATTACAACATATTTTGTAGTCATAAATGTATTACAAGACAAATGAATAATTATCCAATGTAGTATCTGCGTCATTAATAGAACTGATGTTTTTTCTAAGAGATTCGCAATCAATTTCCGCCGTTAGAATTGCATTGCTGACTGTTTTGATACGCTTTTCTTTAATAGCATTATCAATTATATAGTTTAGAAAGTCATCGAAATAATTATGTAGGTTCTCTACTAATATATTAGTGTAGGACGGTACTTTCCCTGAATGAACTATTAAATTTCTTACCCTATAAATTCTCCTTATTTGCCACTCTACTTTTTTCCTGTGATTATCAAGCAATTTCTTTATAAGCAAGCCCGTTGAGAGATTTTGATTTATAGTAAATAAACGAAATCTTAACAGCGGGTAAGTACTTAAAGCGGTATACACTTTTTTTCTATTAACTTCATTTTCCTTTGTCATAATTAGAGCCGCAAGTGAAAAAAAACTATTTTCTTTTTGGTTTAATATTACGTTACTCAAAAATTCTTTGGATTTGATGTTATCAAAATACAAAAAGTCATTACCTGCTTGTTCAATCAATTTATTTATGTATTTCAGTTCCTGAAATGGTGTTAGTGATTTGACTACTTGAACAATTCTGTCATCGCCACATTCTATATCTTTTGGTATCAGCGTCTCAATAGCTGTCCATAGATTTAACAACTTGTTTTCTACTTGCTCACTTGTCAATGATATACTATGTAAGTCTATAGCTCTGCCAATCCTGTAGATTGTATTAGGAGGCAATGACAAAGTGGTTAATAGACTTTTAACCTTTAGGGCTGCTGTTATTGGTTTGACATCAGCCTTTTTTATTATTGATTTAATCGGGTCGGATAACAAGTAGACAATATTGTCCGTTTCACTTTTAACTAAAGCTTGCTCGCTAATTGTTGGTGTTTCTTTGTGGTGATAAAAGGAAAATAAATTACCAATTTTAAACAATGTAATTTCTGTTCTAATTCGAGCAGTAGTCTCCTCAAGTGCGCTTATTTTTTCAAAGACAACAAAAGCCTCGTTTTCCCCCTTTCCTTCTATAAATGCTTTAGCTTCTTTAGTCAAACCCTTAGAAGAATAGCTATCGACAATATCGAAACCCATATTTTTGCCTACGATTTTAAACTCTTCAAATAGCTTACTCACTCTGTAGACCACTTTAAAATCT
Organism: Mucilaginibacter sp. P4_G9; assembly: GCF_056400985.1. Lineage (NCBI taxonomy): Bacteria > Pseudomonadati > Bacteroidota > Sphingobacteriia > Sphingobacteriales > Sphingobacteriaceae > Mucilaginibacter > Mucilaginibacter sp. P4_G9. The sequence continues at coordinate 2,525 of NZ_JBFUKF010000315.1, forward strand.
TTTTCTTTAAAATCAAAAATTTCAAAAAATGTTGTAGGGGATGTCTCTTTAAACTTCTTATTATAGTTGAAGAAAAATTTGTTTGTCCTATAATAGATATAAGATGTGGCATAACCGTAGTTGATTATTTCTGTAATGAAAACTCGTGTAAGAGAATATATTTTCTTCTTTTCCTTGTTTGCTGAAACTAAATCTAAAAGCAACTCCTTTACTTTATTCAAATATTTCTTATCATCAAGGTAGTGATAAAGTAATAATACTGTTTCCTTAAGTTTTGGTAATTCATTTCTTTTTGAATTTATTCTTTCCCTTAATCCGACTAACTTGGAATCCAACAAAGCTTTTGCAACTATGTCTCCATCTAAATTCCATAGCAACTCATCAATAACGGATTCTAAGTTTGGTTTTTTTATAAGTCCAATCTTGATATTATCCATTGTTTCTAACGCCTCAATGCAAAGTAATCGAAGGTTTAGGGCTGGAGGTTTATAAGTATCTAAAGTATAGTCAAATAATGCTTCATTGAGAATCTGTGCGAAAAACAGTAATCCTTCTTGTTCTGAGGGATTTGTCCAATGATTCGTTTTTATATATTTCATACTGTATAAGGTTTATCAAATTGCAAAGAATTCGGACTTCTTTGCTACGGTATCGGTAAATGTAACTATTAAAAGAATTATTTAAAAGTTAGAAATATAGTGCGCTGATTTCTATTTAATCATGACTATCGGTAGCACTGAACAGAGATAATATAGTTATGAWGATCTTAGTAAAGATGTAGCATTTTTAATTTGTGATTTATTTACGCTTTCGCGTTAAGGACTGCAATGGATACCGGCCAAAAGGGCTGCGCACCGGCCGCGCCTAATGCCTGTGTAGTATGAATGAAAGGCCTGGCCCCGTTTCTACCAACGGGGAAACGCCCTGCAAAAGAGTCAAGAGGTTAGAATCGAGAATTAAGACAAAACCTATCAACTCCATTCCCCCATCCAATAAATTATCACAAATCAATCCCCCTACGCCAAAATATTCCATTATTTTGTAACCATGGAACCACTGCTATTCTCAAAATCCCAAGCCCGCAAAATCATCCTCCATGCCGCAGGATTGGCCAGGCATGCGCAGTTTGGAACGGGCATAGAAGCCGTTTACCGGCTGATTGATCACCTGGGTTTTGTGCAGCTGGATACCAATTACGTAGTGGAGCGGGCGCATCACCACGTGATGGCCGCGCGGGTGCCGGATTATGAGCCGGACTGGCTGGGGGAGCTAACTGCAGACGGCCGGATCTTTGAATATTTTACTTCCGATGCGGGTTACATCCCGATGGGGGATTTCCGCTTTTCGCTGCCTGTTAAGGAAGGATTTTCGGTAAACAGGAAGCCTTTAACACCGGCCGAAACCCGGCTCATGAAACAGGTGCTCGACAGGGTGGAACGCGAAGGTCCGCTGATAGTTGGGGATTTCGAAAACGACCGGCTGGAGGCCAGTTCGGGCTGGTGGGACTGGCGCCCGGCTAAAGTGGCGCTGGAACGGCTGTACCTTGACGGTAAACTGATGATTACCCGCAGCAAAAGTTTTCATAAAGTATATGATTTGCCGATGAATTTAATTCCGCAGGATACGGATGTGACGGTGCCAGCGGCGGAAGAATTTGCCCGGTACGTGATCAGGCGTACGTTGGGGGCACTGGGTATTGCCTATGTTAAGGAAATGGCCTGGCGCGCCCGTCGGGTAAAGGATAATTTGGTAAAAAAGGAACTGGAAAAAATGGTAGCTGCCGGCGAAGTGCGTACGGTGCTGATTGAAGGGCTGAAAAGCGCGCCGCTTTATATGCTGCGCGATCAAAAAACGGAAATAGAATTGCAGGGTGAGGCTTTTATCCTTTCGCCGTTCGATATCCTGAATGTCTTTCGGCATCGGTTAAAAGACTTTTTCGATTTTGATTACCAGGTTGAATGTTTTGTGCCCGCGGCTAAGCGCAAGTATGGTTATTTTTGTTTGCCGGTACTGGTAGGTGATACTTTTGTAGCCCGCATGGATGCCAAAGCCGACAGGAAACAAAAGGTACTGATTGTGCATAACCTGCACTTTGAAGCGGTGGAGCTTGACGAAGCCATGATTGGGAAGATTACAGATGCGCTGAAAGCCTTTGTTCAATTCAACAAGTGCCGGGATATTGTTTTTAAAAAATCGAATAGGGAGGATTACCTGCATGCCATTAGCCAGGGGTTTTGAAAAGTGCCCCCTCTAAATCTCCCCCGGTAGGGGAGACTTTTTGATCTTCGGTTTTTTTAAGCCCTTTCTTCCAGAGAGGGTTGGGTGGGGCTCATTACTTCGTGTCTTATAATGATGTGGTTATAAGTAACTGACTATCAGGGTATTTTTTAATGTAATCTATGTCATTGCGAGGCACGAAGCAATCGCAGGCTTTACAGGGCGGATCTGCATAGTTCGCGATTGCCGCGCTGCGCTCGCAATGACATGGTTGTTGTGAGCCCTAAAGCCACCGCGTCATTACTGTTTTTTCCTGTATCAAAAGCTTTCGTTTTCCCCCAAGGTGTCAGCAGAACAGCTTCGGGCGAAAACGGGGAAAACAATGCGGGGTTGTGCGGTGGCAGGGCATAGGAAGTTTTTGCATGTGGGGAAGCCTGGCGTGTAAGGGCAAAATAATTCCAGCCCAGGTTTTGCCCGTTTTGCAGGGTAAAGGCCCCGAGCGCAAAGAAGCATTTCTGCTGACTTGAATTATTCGCTGTTGTTTGTTTTTATTGGTGCTCATTATCTCGCTATGCTCGGTCTTTTGGTCCTTTTTGTTTCAAGACAAAAAGGACTAGGCCCTCCCGCGGCCATGAGCGGGACGATGTTATTGGTTAGTACAAGGTAAAGTTAGTACCCAAATAGCGGCTCTGTACAGTTCGCGGTTGCCGCGCTGCGCTACCCATGACGTGTTTGCAAAAAAGGCCTTTTGTCATGCTGAACGGAGTGAAGCATCTATTATTCGCCATGCTTTTTCGCCCTGTACAGTCTGCGAATAGATCCTTCACTGCGTTCAGGATGACAAATCTTTTAAAACGTCAATTTTCCGGTCAGCGTTTCGCGGAATTTTACCACTCGCAATGATAATGGTTGAGGTAATGTGTTAGAAATCAAAAGCTTTCGTTTTTACAAAAGTGTCAGCAGAACAGCTTCGGGCGAAAACGGGCAAAACAATGCGGGGCTGTGCGGCTGCAGGGCATAGGAAGTTTTTGCATGTGCGAGGATATGCGGGCAAGGGCAAAATAATTCCAGCCAAGGTTTTGCCCGTTTTGCAGGGCAAAGGCCCCGAGCGCAAAGAAGCATTTCTGCTGACAGCCTTTTTGGTTACTTTTGTGGCGACAAAAGTAACTAGGCCCTCCCGCGGCCATGAGC
>NZ_JBFUKF010000316.1:0-5875 GCF_056400985.1 Mucilaginibacter sp. P4_G9
ACGATACACCATGTTAACTATACAATAAGCGGGAAGGAGGTTTTATTGGAGAAAAAAGTTAACAGATAATAAACAAAAAATGTCAATGTCCATGAGCAAAGCTTAACGGACACTGACACTGTAGTTAATGTAAGTTATTGGCAGGTTCGAAGCTAAACCAATGATTTACACAGTTTTTAAACAAAAACTCTGTAAAGATGATAAAAAAATTGACTAAATCTTTTACTTTTTTCATGAAAGTATCAATAACTGTAATAGTTTGTTCGCTGGTGTTTTGCCAGTTATTGCTGGCTAAAACAGCAGAGAGCCAAATTTCAGCCACCCTTGTCAAAATTTCATTTGGCAAAGAAAGCCTGCAAAGCTCTATCAGTAAGCTCGAGAAGCAAACGGGCATTAAATTTTCCTATAACCCCGAAGATTTAAAGGGGTATTCCGTTAAACCCAATAAATTCAAAGAAGAAAGATTGAGCAGTGTGCTTAATTATTTATTTTCTAAAACCCAACTTACTTTTAAAGAAATTAACGATGGTATTGTAATTTATGAGAAAACAGCATCATTAAAAACAAGTTTAACAACCAATGAAATTAATGGGCCGAATATAAATAATGTATCTGCCGATATTACAATTACAGGTAAGGTGTCGGATGCAAATGGTTCGTTACCTGGTGTTTCTGTAGTGATTGAAGGTAGCACTAAGGGCGTTATTACTAATACAAATGGCGATTATGCGCTTAAAGCGGCCCCGGATGCCACACTTGTATTTTCTTCTATCGGGTATAAAACACAAAAGGTAGCCGTAAACAATCAAACGGTTATTAATGTAACCATGACAAGCGACCTGAAATCACTAAGTGATGTAATAGTAGTTGGTTATGGTGTTCAGAAAAAATCAGATATAACAGGTTCAATAGTTTCTGTTAATGAACAGGCACTTCGCGACATTCCGGCCGCAAATATAGGCCAGGCGTTACAGGGGCAGGCTGCCGGTGTTGATATTCAAAAAAGTGGAGGTAATAATCATCCAGGTGCATCACCCTCTATTTTAATTAGGGGAACCCGGTCAAAAAATGCTTCAAATGCTCCTTTGATTGTAGTTGATGGTCTTCCTTTTAATGGGAGCCTTAATGATATAAACCCGGATGATATCACTTCTTTAGAAGTGTTAAAGGATGCTTCTTCAACTGCTATTTATGGTTCGAGGGGTGCTAACGGTGTTTTGTTGGTTTCTACCCGCCGGGGCAAAAAAGGCGGCCCGGTTATATCCTACAGTGGTTATGCCGGTTATAACCAACCATTGGGGCATTATAATATTATGAATGGCCCGCAATTTACAGACCTGAAAAAATGGGGCCTTATTAACGGAAACCCTGGTAAATATACAGGGCTCGATGATCCGAAGTTTTTAACAGATGGCTCTTTTGCCCCTCAGGAGGTAACATCCATTAATACCGGGCGCAGTACCGATTGGCAGAATCTTATCTATAGAAACGGTTTTGTAACTGATCATCAGTTAGGTGTTACAGGTGGGAGCGAACTAACCCAATATGCCATTTCGGGAGGGTATTATAATGAAACAGGCATTTATTTCGGCCAGTCTTTTGCACGTTACTCCATTAAGCTTAGTATCGATCAGCAATTAGGTAAATATGTTAAAGTTGGTTTAAGCAGCCTGAACACATTGAGTTATACCAACGGCGAAAATGCCAACCCGCTTGGCCAGGCCTTAAGGGCAAGCCCGCTTTCAACTCCATATGATGATGCTACCGGCAAACTGGTAGGTTTTACAGCCGGAAGCGCTAACCAGGTATGGAATCCCCTTGCTAATTTTGTTCCGAATGCGGTTGTTGAAACCCGGAAAAGATTTGGAACTTTTACTACACTATATGCGGAAGCCAATCTTGCACCGGGCTTAAAATACAGGTTTAATGGTGGTGCCGAAATACGGCCCGATGTATACGGAAACTTTTATGCCGGCGCCACAACCAACAACCTTGGCGGAGCATCAACCGCAACTAACCAAAGTACTTACAGCTATAACTACACGCTTGAAAATATATTAACTTACGATAAAGTAATTGCACAAAAGCACCATATAAACTTTACGGGGTTATACAGTTTGCAGGAAAGTCAGTCGCAATATAACTCGTTTAGTTACAATAATATTTTATCAGATGGTATTCAGTATTTTAATCCGCAATACGGATCCAATTTAAGCGGCACAGGAACATATTCCAAATGGGATATAATCTCCTATATGGCAAGGGTAAACTATGGTTATGCCAATAAATACCTGCTTACATTAACCATGCGTTCAGATGGGTCGTCCCGTTTGGCTCCGGGCAACAAATATCATGTGTTCCCTTCAGCGGCCGCTGCCTGGAATGTTACCCAGGAAAGCTTTTTAAGTGATTCGCGCGTATTATCAAACCTTAAATTACGTGTAAGCTACGGCACGGTTGGTAATACAGCAATTGATCCTTACCAAACGCTGGGTGCTTTATCATCAGTTACTTACAATTTTGGCTCTACAAACCTAACCGGCGCTTACCCAACAAGCGTCCCTAATCCTAACCTTACATGGGAATATACATCTACATTAAATGCAGGGGTTGATTTCGGCTTTTTCCAGGGGCGCATCACCGGTGCGGTTGATGCCTATCAGCAGCGTACACGGTCATTGTTGTTACCGTTGTCCTTACCGCCAACATCGGGTATTCCCAACAGTATTTTAACCAATGTGGGCCAAACACAAAATAAAGGTATCGAAATAAGCTTAAATACTATTAATATACCCGGTAATGGAAGAAATAGCTTTAGCTGGTCTACCGGTTTTAATATCACCTTTAACAGGGGTAAGGTAACCAAATTATCAAACGGTGTTACCCAGGATATCACCAACAACCTGTTCGTTGGCCAGCCCCTCGGTGCTATATTTGATTATAAAAAAACCGGCATCTGGCAAAATACGGCTGCCGATACTGCTCAGGCTAAAAGCCTGGGACTTACCACTACCGGAACCGGTTCTGTTATAGGTACCATAAAAGTAGAAGATGTAAATAAAGATGGAAAGATTAATGCCAGCGACAGGATAATACTCGGATCCGATCAGCCAAAATATACAGGTGGATTTACCAACCGGATCGGCTTTAAAGGATTTGATTTTACCGTAGTAGGAGTTTATCGGGTTGGCGGCACAATAACGTCAAGGTTATTTCAGAGCGGTGGTTTTGTCAACACTTTCCAGGGTAATTACAATAATATAAATGAGGATTACTGGACACCAACCAATCATCAAAATTATTATCCTAAGCCAAATTCTGCAGCAACCAATACGCCTTACTCGTCGTTGCTAAGCTATTTTGATGGTACTTTTCTCAAAATAAGGAGCGCTACCCTGGGTTATTATATGCCCGAATCAATAACAAAACGTATTAAGGCAAAGTCATTAAGGATATACGCTACGGCGCAAAACCCGTTTATACTTTTTTCTCCATACCGCAATACTTATCATGGTCTTGACCCCGAAACAGCAGGAAGTTTGGCCATTGATACTCCTCCTAYCAAGTCGTTTACATTCGGTATTAACATGACACTTTAAATTAAAATACGATGAAAAGGATATATATATATTTATACACCTGTTTATTTTTAGGTCTTATAACTACAGCATGTAAAAAAACATTGGTAGAAGACCCAAAATCAACTCTTACACCTGCTTTTTTTGCAACAAACCAAGGCTTCCAGGCCGGCCTCACTGCGGCTTATGCCGGATTCCGTACCATATGGGGGCCGGATACCTATTTTGAAATGACAGTACCCGGTACCGATGAGTTTATTGCCGGTAATGATGGTAATAACGGACTGGTAAAATATAACAGTAACTTTAATACAGCTGATGGTATAGTTGCAGGGATCTGGAAAAATTGCTACACCTATATCAATACCTGTAATGGGTTAATCAATAATGCCCCCGCAGGGCTTGATACAGCTACAAAATCAAGAGGTATTGCCGAGGCGAAATTTTTGCGTGCAAACTACTATTTTATCTTAGTACAGTTTTGGGGAGATGTAACGCTTAATAAAACATTTCAGGCCACCCCTACAACCTCTGCAACGCGCAGCAAAATGGCCGATGCTTATGATTTTATAATTCAGGACCTGAAAGACGCTATCGCCGTTCTTCCTGCGGGCCCGCTATCCAGCGGTGTCCTGCCGGGTAAGGCTACAAAAGCTGCTGCCATACACATGCTGGCAAAAGTTTATTTAACAAGAGCCGGTTCATCAGCCAAACAAGCAGATGATTATAAAAATGCCTATACAAATGCAATTAACTTGATCACTAATGTTGCCCCCGCAGCAGGCCTAAAGTTACAGCAGGATTTTGGAAGTGTATTTGCCGAAGGCAATGAAAGCAACAGTGAAATATTATGGACAGTACAACACACTACAACGCTGGCCTACAATGGTTCGCCTACTCAAAATAATAGCGGCCCCGATAATCTTCTGTGCCATTTATTTGCGCCGAAATATGAGGTGCAGCCAGGTATGCAGCGCAGCACGCTTTATGGACGCCCTTACATTCGTGCAGTGCCCACCCATTGGCTTACAGATACCGTATTTAAAGAAAGGGTGAATGACCAGCGTTATAAAAAAACATTTCAAACCATGTGGTTATGTAACAATGCGGCTTCTATACCTACCTGGCCTAATCCTTTGCCGGCAGGCGCCCCGGCAAGTRCACAGCCGGGCGCACCTAAATTTACTGTTGGGGATACAGCTATATGGATGCCGGGTTATGCGATGACTTCAAGCCAAATTGCCGGATATCGTTACCAGGTTATCCCGCCAAATAAATATAGCATTGCTTTGTCACCTGCCATGATCAAGTATTTTGATACCAAACGGCCAGATCAAAATTCGCCGTCCAGCAGGCCAATCATTATATACAGATTAGCCGAAACCTACTTAATTGCTGCCGAAGCATTATTGATGGATGGCCGTGCAGCTGATGCTGTGCCGTATGTAAACGCAGTGCGCGAAAGGGCTGCTTATCCGTCGGGCAATCCGGCAGCAATGGATATCACTGCTGATAAAGTTACGTTGGATTTTATTTTGGATGAGCGTTCAAGAGAACTCTGCGGCGAACTTGTACGCTGGTTGGACCTGGCCAGGACAGGTAAATTATTGGAACGCGTAAAGCTGCATAACACAGATGGTAAGAATAATATTCAACCATTTCATGTACTGCGGCCAATTCCGCAAACACAGATTGATGCTACAATTACCGGTACTCCGTACCCTCAAAACCCTGGCTGGTAAACCAGGGTTTTGAGAATAATTTAAGTGTCGACCGATAAAAACATTAAGTAACAATAAAATCCTATGAAAAAAAACAACCCAATACCGGGTATCCTTATTATTTTTCTTTTGTTTTTTCATTGCCTTGGGGCCCAGGCTGATGTTAAGTCATCTCCGGAAACATCACCTTATAACGTAAAACTTTATGGCGTAAAAGGAGATGGCAAAACCATTGATACCAAAGGGATTAATAAAGCAATAGATGCGGCGGTAACAGCTGGCGGGGGCACTGTTTACTTTCCAGCCGGCAATTATTTGTGCGGCTCTATTCATCTCAAAAGTAATATCTCTTTGTATATAGACCAGGGAGCTATAATAATTGCAGCTCCAATTGCTGATGATTCGGGTTATGATTTACCCGAAGACAAGATCGACAACAAATATCAGGATTTTGGCCACAGGCATTGGCATAACAGTTTGATATGGGGTGAAAATCTACATGATATTTCCATATTAGGTCCGGGTACCCTTTGGGGAAAAGACCTGGTACGGAGTAATAAAGGAGAAGATGACAAG
>NZ_JBFUKF010000317.1:0-5856 GCF_056400985.1 Mucilaginibacter sp. P4_G9
GAAATAAATAAATCGCCACGGGGAAGTACACTTACAGCAATGATGAGTTGGTTTTAAGTTAACAACAATCTTAACTTTTGATTCTACCTTCTGATAAACTCRAAACGGCCATCCGGAGCCAGCTTGATAATGGTTGATGGATTTTTGATTTCCTTACTATGCTGATCAATGTTAACCACATAATCAACACCATCTATGATCTCCTGGTCAACCTGCGAAAAGTATTGCGGAGAGGGTTTGCCGCTGATATTGGCAGATGTGGATACCAGTGGCTTGCGCAGGCGTTGTATCAACTGCTGACAAAACTGGTGACTGGTTACCCGTATAGCTATACTGCCATCGGCGGCTATCAATGATGGTGAAATGTTTTTGGCGCCGGGCATTACCAGGGTTAAAGGGTTTTCGGCGTATTCTATCAGGTCGTAAGCCAGGGGATTTACCTCTTGTACATAACTCTCCAGCTTGTTTTCTGTATCCAGCAGAATCACCATGCTTTTAGCTTCATCGCGCTGTTTAAGGCGATAGATCTTTTTTATGGCTTCAGCATTGGTAGCATCACAGCCAATGCCCCAAATGGTATCTGTAGGGTACAGGATAATGCCGCCTTCCTGCAGCACTTTAAAAGCGTTGGCAACTTCGTCTCTAAGCATGATCTATATATTGGCCTAAATTGTTCATAATTTCAAATTCGTTAAGCATTTCCATGCATTTGGGTACGCTATAAAGCTTGCAGGTATTGCGTACACAAGGTTCGCAGGTTAGTTTAGCATAACGTATTATGGATAAGTTTTGTTTATTGTATGGTGCGGTATTATGCTCGTTTCCGGCTCCAAATAATACTATAACAGGTATACCCACAGCGTTGGCCAAATGGGCCGGCCCCGAATCTGTGGTTAATAAAGCCGCGCTCCCGGCCATTAAGCTGCACAAACCGGGCAGGTTGGTTTTGCCTGCATAGTTTTCAAGCCGGTCGGCATTTTCCGCTCCGGCAATCAGTTGGTTAACAAATTCAGATTCCTTTGGGGAACCGATAAGGCAAAATATTGTACCCGTAAAGGTGTTGCTTAAAGTATTGAGCAAATGTATGCCTTTATCAGGCGGCATCCTGCGCGATGTAGCCTCGGAGTTAAAATTGACCAAAACTCGGTTGGTTTGCTTTGGGGTACTTAAAGCCGGTATTAGCTCAACGTGTCGGTGGCGGATAGTTTTGCCTGTAAACTGCTCAAGCAGATATAAATATTCATCAACCCGGTGAAGATTATCAGGTTTTTTATAAGAATTGGTAAGCAGGAAAAAACCGCCCTCTTTATCAAAACCAATTCTTTTTTTTGCAGATGTGGCCTTACCCATAATCAATGAAGAAAGGGAATGCGGCAGGTTAAAAAACAGATCGTATTTTTCTGCACGCAGTTTTTTACCGAAGCGGTAAACACCTGGCAGGCCGCTGTATTCCTGCTTTGAAAAAAGATGGATAGTGGTTATTCCGGGAATAAGCGGGACTAAATTGCCCAGTTCGCTTTTAATTATAACGTCAACCTGTGCTAAAGGATAAAGCTGCCTCACTGCGGCAATGAATGCGGTACTCATTACCACATCGCCAAGCCAGTTAGGCAGCCTTATCAGTATTTTCATTTATTGAGTTGATTATGTGAATGATTGATTAAGTGAATGGTTGCGTTATTGGATCTTTTCAAAATCTAACCACTCACTTACCCCAACTTAATCAACAAATTACTAAACAGCAACGTTGTTTTCCCTTAAAGCATCATTAAGGGATGTTTTTTTATCGGTTGATTCCTTGCGGGTACCAATGATTAAAGCACATGGTACCTGGTATTCGCCGGCGGGAAATGTTTTGGTATATGAACCAGGTATAACCACCGAACGTGCCGGTACACGGCCCTTATATTCAACCGGAGTTGAGCCGGTAACATCAATAATTTTTGTTGACGCAGTTAAAACCACATTTGCGCCTAATACAGCCTCGTGTTCAACATGTACGCCTTCAACCACAATAGCTCTTGAACCAATAAAGCAATTATCTTCTATAATAACCGGGGCAGCCTGCAATGGCTCCAATACGCCGCCAATACCAACACCGCCACTTAAGTGTACATGCTTGCCAATTTGTGCGCATGAACCTACAGTTGCCCAGGTATCAACCATGGTACCTTCATCAACATAAGCGCCTATATTTACATATGATGGCATCATGATAACACCTTTGGCCAGGTAAGCTCCATAACGGGCAATACCATGAGGTACTACACGAACGCCGGTTGCTTTATAGTCGGTTTTTAGTTTCATTTTATCATGAAAAACAAAAGGACCAACTTTAATTTCTTCCATACTGCGGGTTGGGAAATACAATACCACGGCTTTCTTTATCCACTCGTTTACGTGCCAGCGTGTACCTATCAGTTCGGCTACGCGAATTTCGCCTTTGTCTAAACGTTCAATAACGGCTTCAATGGCATTAGTATAGTCATTATAATTTAGCAGATTCCTGTCTTCCCAGGCATCTTCAATCAGTTTTTTAAGATCTTGCATTGATGAAATTAACTTTTGGCAAATTAAAGGAATTTTAAGGAGAATTGCTTGAATTAAGGTGAATGTGTTTGAGTAAAACCAGCAATTTATTATGTGTTAACCGGCAACCCGGTATTTAATACCACCTAACCTCTTCCTGATTATGAACGCTATGTCCATTTTCTGCATTTTTACTGGCAATATCATCATTGCAGATTTTTGGAATTGAATTTTTCACTATATCAGCGTTGGATATGCCGGGCACCTGTTCCATAAATTCATCAAAAAAGACCTTGAGGCCTGGCGAGAACGGCAATAATTGTTTTAAAAAACTGTTTACTTTTGCAGGGTTATGCCCGAAAAAGAAAAATTAAGAATAGATAAGTACCTCTGGGCTATCAGGCTTTTTAAAACCCGTACCCTTGCCTCTGATGCCTGTAAGGCCGGGCGCGTAAAGCTGGATAGTAAGAATATCAAAGCATCGTACGAAGTAAAAATTGGCGATACTTACCAGGTATCAAAAGGACCTGACCGTAAAGTAATTAGGGTTACCGGCCTGCTCGAAAATAGGGTGGATGCCAAGAAGGCTGTTGATTATTACCTGGATATAACCCCGGTTGAGCAAACCCAGGCCTTTAAGTCCATGTTTCATGCCCCCATACTTAAACGCGACCGCGGTGCAGGTCGGCCCACTAAACTCGACAGAAGGGAAATTGATGACCTGAAAGATAACTTTTTTGAGAGCGGAGGAGAAGACGAATAATTTGAAAATTCGGTGATTTGAAAATGACAAGAATGGCATCTGAAATTTTCAAATTGCCTCAATATTTCATCTTATTTTCCTCATCCTGCCAAAGTTTAAAAACAGCAAGGGCTTCATCGCGTAATAATTGTACAAATGGAAGTTTGCGGTTGGCCATGGGGCTTCCCAGCTCATGATATATAGCATGGTCATCAAAACCTATTTCAGCTGCATCAGCTTTGGTGTTGGCGTAGTAAACCTTATCAATACGGGCCCAGTAAATAGCGCCCAGGCACATAGGGCAGGGTTCGCAACTGGTATAAATTTCGCAACCCGACAGATCATAGGTGCCAAGTTCCTGGCAAGCCATGCGGATCACCGAAACTTCTGCATGAGCCGTTGGATCATTGGTAGGTACAACACGGTTAGCACTGCGGGCCAGGATCATGCCATCCTTGGTGATAACAGCACCAAAAGGGCCGCCCATGCCTTGCTTAACATTATATTCTGACAGCTCAATAGCTATCCGCATAAATTTTTCGTGCGCCATGTTTTTCATATTCCTCTAAATTAAAAAACCTCAACCGAAGTTGAGGTTTTTATAAAAATATTTATAATTTGAATCAGAATTGACAGAATTTAAGAATTAACAGAATTTGCATATCTGCACATCTGAAAAATTATTTTTTCTCTTTCGCGTAGGCGTCGTTAAGTCTTTTAATTACATCGGTGGTTACATCTAATGACGGGTCGCCATATAATACAACCGGGCTTGCTTTTGAATATAGCAATACCAATCTGTAGCCTTTTTCTTTAGCATAAGCTTTTGTAAACTCAGCAATTTTATCGTATTGTTTGCTGCTTTCAGTTGCCTGCACATTTTGAAACTCTGCAGTTGCGTTTTGCTGGTAGCCTTGTAATTCCTGTTGTTTGCGTTGTAAACGTTGCTCGGTTGCCTGGCGCTGATCTGCCGGCAAAGTAGCAGCACTTTTTTGATACTCTGCAACCTCACGCTGAAAAGCCTGGCCTTTGTTCTGTAAATCGCTTTGTGAAGCTTTTCCTTTTTCTTCCAGGCGCTTATTCATATCTTTTGTGTACTCGTATTTACTTAATAAAGTATCTGAATTGATATAAACGATGGGTTCTTTACTGTCACTTACAGCAGATGTAGCAGCGGCCGGTTTATCGGCAGTTTTATTTTGGTTACAGGCGGCTATGCTACCTGCAATTAATATCCCGAAGGTGAATTTTGTTAAAGTTGAAACAGTAGTTTTCATTATCTCACGTAAAAAATTAAAAAAGTTTGACAAAGATAAACTTTCATTGCAAGTATCCTAATCAATTGTTTATTTGAAAATTCGGAGATTTGAGAATTTGAAAATTTCGCGTTAAAAATTCATTTTCAAATCTTCAAATTACCAAATCTTCAAATTCCTCACACGTCGCTTTTTATCCACAATTATTCGTTAATCCCGGCTATTTTTCGTACTTTTGAAGGTTGTTGTACTAAATAAATATGAGCGAAGAAAATCAGGACAAATCCAATTATTCAGCAGATAATATACAGGTATTAGAAGGTTTAGAGGCGGTACGTAAGCGTCCGTCCATGTACATTGGTGATACAGGCGTTAAAGGTTTGCACCATTTAGTATATGAGGTAGTTGATAACTCTATTGACGAAGCCCTTGCCGGCCACTGCGACACAATTAAGGTTTTTATATTAAAAGATAACTCGATAAGGGTTGAAGATAATGGTCGTGGTATTCCAACCGCGATGCACACTAAGGAGCAAAAATCGGCTTTAGAGGTAGTAATGACCGTGTTACACGCCGGTGGTAAATTTGATAAGGATACTTATAAGGTATCGGGCGGTTTGCACGGCGTGGGTGTTAGTTGCGTTAACGCGTTATCTATCCACCTTACTGCGCTGGTTTACCGCGAAGGTAAAATCTGGACGCAGGAGTACTCAGAAGGAAAACCTTTATTTGATGTTAAAACCATTGGCGAAACGGATAAAAGAGGTACTACCATCATTTTTAAACCAGATGCTACTATATTTAACCTTACCACCGAGTATAAATACGATACCCTTGCCGGTCGTTTACGCGAACTTTCATTTTTAAATAAAGGTATCCGCCTAACGTTAACCGATGAGCGGATCCCTAATGAGGATGGCTCTTTCCCAACAGAAGAGTTTTATTCTGAAGGTGGTTTGCGCGAGTTTGTAAAGTTTTTGGATGGCACACGTACAGCTATTATTCCCGATCCTATTTACCTTGATGGTATTAAAAACGGGATCCCGGTTGAGCTTGCTTTCCAGTATAATGATACTTACTCCGAGAATGTTTTCTCATACGTAAATAACATTAATACTATTGAAGGCGGTACCCACGTAGCCGGTTTCCGCCGTGGTTTAACCCGTACACTGAAAGCATATGCTGATAAATCGGGCTTGCTGAAAAACATGAAGATGGAAATTACCGGTGATGACTTCCGCGAGGGGTTAACGGCCGTAATTTCGGTGAAAGTTCAGGAACCGCAGTTTGAAGGGCAAACCAAAACCAAGTTAGGTAATAACGAGGTAA
>NZ_JBFUKF010000318.1:0-5830 GCF_056400985.1 Mucilaginibacter sp. P4_G9
GCCTTGTATTACCCCAATATAGGTACCAGGTTGGTCTGACGTATAAAATGACAGTTGTTTTTTACCATCGGCACCTGTATTTACCGATGGCGACCAATACAGTACATTCCTAAAATCGGGCATATGGCCTGAGGCCTCGGCATCGGTTTCATAAAGTGGTGAGTAAAACCGGCGCTCCTGTTGCAAACCTTCATAATCCAAAACCACAGCATGCGGATCTATTTCGGCACCGCCAAGATCACCTTTGTAGCTGGTAAAACTAAATATCCCATGCTCATACGATGGCCCCAGCGAGTAGTTATATGGCACATCCTCCAATTTCCAGATTTTGAGCGGATCAACCTTAAATACTTTATTCATGTCAAAAAACGGCACGCCATCTATCAGGATCATTGGGTCTTCATCTGCCAAAAAACCTATCCCGCTTACTACTTTTACCCGAAACCTGTTATTAGTATGAAATACGTTTGCCTCACGAATGTATTCACGCATTACTTCTTCCATGGTGGTAAAGCGGGTGTAGTTGTCTAACAGGTAAGTTTTGTAAGGCGTACCATAAAATGCTGTGGTATCCGGGCGAGGATCAATAAACTGCGTCATTTTTGCGCCATTGTAAATATTTTGCACCTGCATGGTCAATGCAGCATCTTCAAAGGTTGTTTGCAGGCCTGGTGTAACCTCAAAATGCGGCGTTGTTGCATTAGTAAACTGGTCAGAAAATGGAGTCAAAATATCTATCCGATAGTTGGTATCAACAGCAGTATTGGTTTCGGCAACAATTTCATTTGGCCCATAAAACTCTCGCATGTTAAACACCAGCTTACCGTGGACATCACTTTTAGCGGTATATAGCTGGATATGTTTACCCGGTATCCCAAGGTAGGCATGAATATCTTTTTCTGGCTGGTTAGTTAATCTATTAACAAGGGTGGCGGTAATAACAGGCCCGTTCAACTCGGGTAAGAAATTAAAAGTCGGTGTTTTTTTATTTAGCACATCATCCCAGGCAAAGCTCCGCCAGCCCTGGGTAAGCATCAGGTTGTCTGCAGCTTCATTTGCCACAGCGTTTTGATCATTAAAATAATAATCCGGCGATTCAATAGCCCCCCTCAGATCCGATCTTAGCCACAAATAGTTCAGGATATCTTCCCGGTCATTATGCTGCAATGAATCCAGCCGGTAAACAGATACCGAAAGGCTGGCAGTTATAGGTTTGTCGCCTGCACTTTGCGCGGTTATAGTAACATCAACTTTTTTACGAACAGCGTATTCAGCGGAGCTTGTGCTGGCGCTAATGGCCAGTTTTTTTGTTGGGCATTTAAAATAAAGGCGTTCACAAACCGGTTTTTTATCGACGCTAAAAATAGTTATTTGTGATATCCCCTCGCCAAGCCTGCTTTTATCTACAGTAAAATTGGCGGTGCCGTTGTTTACAGCAGATGATTGTACCGCTTTAACCACATGATGGCTTTGCGCAAAAAGAAAAACGTTGCCCGCAGGCAGATTTGTATTGACGCTAACCAAAAGTTGCCCGCTTCCATTATCTTTTAAACTCATTACGTAGCCCCTATCACTTATCATCGGAATCTCCTTTTGTATTACTTTGCCCTCAATTTTAATTAACGCGCGATAGCTGGCATTACTTTGAGGCTTGAAAACAAAACGACCAATTCCGAATTTCAGTGGCTCAAACCTGGCTACAGTATCATTGTGCTGATTTACAATTGCCCCCTTAAAGTTTAAGCCCTTGCCCCATTGATCGGCGGCTTTTACACCTACTACACTTTCTATACCATTAACCAGGTTGCCACCTTCAGGAAAAAACTGTATATCATAGGCGGCCAATTGTGCTTTCTCTACCTTTTGCGGACTTTTTAGCGGGTTTATAATGATTAGTTTTTTTGAAAAATAGTAATCAGCGTTAAAGTTTTTCATCCAGCTGGTGTAGGCCCTTAACACAAAATTACCCGTTGGCAAATTAACGGGGATATATAAGGAACCGTTTCCGCTGCCATCCTTCATAGCTATTTTTGTTTGCAAAACCGGCGTTTGCTTGTCATCAAGTACTTCAACATATACCACCTTGCTTAAACCAAGCGGTTTCATAAAAAAACCATCTACATTGTACACTTTAAACCAAAGTAATTCGCCTGCGGTATAGCCCTTTTTATCTGTATGCACAAAAAGCTTCTCCTGCAGCGCGTTTGATGTATAATCGTTAAAATTAGCCTGTACCTCGGGCAATACCTGCCCAAACAACCTGGTTATTGACATGATCGCCAAAGCGAAAAAAATGCTCGAAATTTTTTTCATGATCGAATATTGCTTTACTGCCAAAATGATGGTTTTTTATTTATTCCGCGTAAGGTACAATCCACACAAATAGGCGATGATGCAGCGTAACCTCCGGGTGCGTAATCAACCGTTAACACTAAACCCGAATAAATGAGGTTGTATACTTCATTAACATATATGGGCGGGATAGTTGGAATGGTGTTTGTTACTTTTCGGGCGTATAACAGTATATCCAGATGGCAGCTACCGTAAAGAGTCTCGGCTACCCAATTTGCCGGTAGACTGGCCTTATCAACAAAAATTCGTTTTTGCGTTACTTGTCCTACAGTAACAAAACCAATAACAGGCTCGTCAGGGTTACTGACACAATGTACGTTACCCGTTATCTCCGATGGCTGTGGGTCAAATATTCCACCAATCTGTTCTGTATTTTTCTTCAGCAACTCAAAATAATTAAATGCGTCAGCAGTAATTGCATATTGCTTGACCAAAATGCTATACCTGAAACGAAGCTTTTCTGAGTTAGCTGGAACCAGCGCCACTGGCGCGTTATTTACTTTATCGGCGGAAAGCTTTGCCGTTGTTGTGGTAATTATGGTGTTGGAGGTATCACTTATCCAGCAATTATATATTTTTTGTGCGGGAGTGCGGATATACTGAAAATCGGGAGGTGGCGCCGATGGGTTTTGAACTACCGTAATTAGTGATTCAAACGCGCTTTGTATCTGATAGGTTTCGGTATACTCCCATCTGTAATATTTACTATTGTTAGCTGCGTCATGTGTATCAACACCAATTTGCAAGCCGTTGCCGGTTATGGTAGTCCTCACACTATCTATTGCGGGCGAATTTTTTACAGGCACAAAATCCGAAGCGTATTTACTGCCGTTTAGCGTGGTAATTTTAAGACTGTACTTTTCGCCCGGGGACAAGTTTAAAGGCGCTGATACATAAGTTCCGTTACCTTTTCCTGTCAATTCAAAGCTTGCACCGCCAGCACCTTCAACGGTTACTACAGCCCCCAATTCGGGGTTCGATCTTGCATTGCTATCCAGGTTCACAGTACGACGTATGGTTATCGTGGTAGAATCGCCCGACGATATATTGCCATCAACAACCAGATAGCTGATTATTTTGGCCGAGGGGGTAATTGTGATTTGCTTTTTACAAGCCATCGCTCCCATCAATACAAACAATATGTATAGTATCCTTTTCATCATGTTAATTCCTCAAAAACATTCTTAAATAAATCAATCGCGCTATCATTTTTCCCTCTTATTAACATTAAAACCTGATATTATAATTTATAAAAGGTATGGGCCTGGCGAAAATGGACAACTGGTAAGAGTTAATTGCCCCGCCCTGCTGCTGAAAAAACGTTGAATACGCATTTTGTCTTCCTGTTAGATTATAAACCCCAACCGTCCACGAATTATGGAAGGTTTGGTGTATTTTATGGTTGCCATCTATATTGATCGAAAAATCGGATCTGAAATAGTCCGGGATCCTGTATTCGTTCCGTCCTGAATAAAACACGCGCTCGGCGCCATTTGAATAATATTTGGCAATGGGCAACGTAATGGGCCGGCCAGTGCTATAGGTAACATCCAGTGAAACACTATAACGGTGCGTTATGCGGTAATTACCGGTAAAATTAAAGCTGTGCGGTTTATCATAATTGGCCGGGTAGTATGCCCCACCATTAATCAGCTGACCAGCAATGGCATCATCCTGCTTTAAAAATGTGCGTGAGTAAGTATAATTAACCCAGCCGTTTAACTTGCCGGTAGTTTTACGAACCGATAACTCAACACCGTAGGCCTTGCCCCGGGTATTTAAAACTTCCTGCTCAACAGCATGGCTCATCACCAGTTTTGCTCCGCTTTTATAATCCAGGTAATTGTCAATGTGTTTATAATAAACCTCTACCGAAGTTTCGATGGTGTTTTGTTGGGCGTTTTGAAATACACCAAAAGACACCTGGCTGCCATACTGCGGTTTGATATTAGGATCGCTCAGTTTGTAAATATCAATGGGCGATATAGCAGTGGTATTTGAAAGCTGGTGAATATACTGGGCAAGCGTATTATAACTGGCCTTTAATGACAGGTCATCTTGTATATTGTAACGGGCAGATACCCTGATTTCGGGCCGCGAATATGTTTTTATTACTTTACCGCTGCCGTACCTGGTGCTATCAACAACGTTCAGCGGAGAGCGCGGCAAACCAGGCGCATAATTACGCACAGTTTGTGCGCCAAGGTAATTGAACAGCGAATACCTGATGCCTGCGCTAACGGTAAAGTTGGGCGTAATGTCAATTTTATCGCCAAGGTACAAGGCGCTTTCCAGTGCCTGCTCATCTGCCACCTTATCGGGTATTATTAATGAAGATGAGCTGTTTGGTGTTTCGCTACCAGGGTTTAATTTATAATAAATGGAGCTTAAGCCAAAATTAAGGGTATTGTTGCGGTTAAGGTAGTACGTAAAATCGGCTTTTAAATTTGTTTGGTTAATACCAAATTTCAGTTTGTAGGCATTAACGGGGTTTGCTGTACTGGCAATATCATATTTATAACCATCGAAACCAGCACTTAATAAGCTGTATAACCTACTGCTAAAATTGTGCTTCCACTTCATGTTGGCGTTTTTATTACTGTAGGTATAAGTAGTATCGCTGTTTAACCTGAAATTATCGTTACTTAAATAGGTAGTAATATAAATGTTATTGTCCTTATTAACCTGGTGGCTTAAATCCAGGTTAAAATCATAAAACGATGCATGGCTGTGTTTATATTCTTTTGGCAATAATTTTAACAACCAATCAGAATAGCTGGTGCGGCCACCAAAAATGAACGACGTTTTATCTTTCACAATAGGCCCCTCAACATTAAGCCTACTGGTAAGCAGGCCTATCCCCGCCGAACCCGTAAAGTTCTTTTTGTTGCCTTCACGGTCGGTAACTTCCAATACAGATGATAAACGTCCGCCAAACTTTTCGGGAATGGTACTTTTATACAGCTCAATTCCTTTTACAATATCTGGGTTAAATGCCGAGAAAAAGCCAAAAAAGTGGGCCGGGTTATAAATTGTTTTATCATCAAGTAATATCAGGTTTTGATCGGCGGAACCACCCCTTACGTTAAAGCCGGTTGTAGCCTCGCCAACGGTTTGTACACCAGGCAATGTAAGCACAATACGCAAAACATCGGCCTCGCCAAAAACAGCGGGTACCTGTTTTATACTTTTGATATCCAGTCGGCTTACGGCCATTTCGGTACTGCGTACATTTGCCACTTTATCTGCCGAGATCTTTACCTCTTTTAGCGTGGTTACCTGGTCCTGCAGTTCGATATTCAGTTCGCCGTCGGTATAAAGCATAATTTGCCTACGCGCATCTTTCATGCCTATACCTTTCACAATCAATAACTGTTTGCCACGGGGCAGCGCCAGCGTATAATAACCAAACTGATCTGTTGTAACCCCAATGCTGGTATTACTTACATAAATACTTGCGCCTGCTATGGGTACACCC
>NZ_JBFUKF010000319.1:0-5780 GCF_056400985.1 Mucilaginibacter sp. P4_G9
ACCGGGAACAGGGTAAACCTTACTGCAATTCCGCCACGCAGCCGCTTCCCTGTAAAGGTTACGGTAGTAGCCTGGCAGTATGGTAACAGCAATGAACCCAAACTGCAAACGGCGGTACCGGTAGTGCAAACCTTTTTGATCAAAAAATGATATATTGTTGAAAAATATGCTATTAACCAATTTATAAAGTCATGAAAATTAGTTCAGGAATTAAATTTTTGTTTTGCTTGATTATGATAAACAGCGTAACGCCGGAGCTGGTAAAGGCCCAGTCAAAAAAATCAGTTAAAGAGGTTGCAACAGCAGTAGAAAGCCTGCGTAAAGCGATGGTTGATGCCGACAGCCTGGCATTGGATGAATTAACAGCAGATAGCCTGAGTTATGGTCATTCGGGTGGAATGTTGCAAACTAAAAATGAATTTATACATAGTATAACCAGCGGCGCTTCAGACTTTGTTACCATCGATCTGTCTGACCAAAAAATTACCATATCAGGTAATACGGCCATAGTAAGGCATATTTTATCGGCCGCTACCAATGATGCCGGTAAAGGTCCGGGTACGGTTAAAATTGGAATATTGCTGGTATGGGTAAAAAATAAATCCGGATGGCATTTACTGGCCCGGCAAGCCGTTAAAGTTCCCTGATCCGCAATTGATTGGGGCTTTTCCAATTCTGGGTTATTTAACGTTGAAATGCCAGTGGGTTTGGGTAATTGTCGCTCTGGTCTTCAGCTACATTATCCAAACACTTAAAATCCTTTTCAACCAGCAGATATAAAGAGCTGCTGTTGCTTTCGTACCCAACACGATCAGAACCTGTCCAATTGTTGGCCATTGCCGCCGGCATGTACATGGTTATGGTATTGTTATTAAAGCTTGCTGTTAAAACTTCGGTAATGGACCGTTGTAGTGCATATTTAAATACCTGTGTACCAAAAGTGGTTGTTTCCTCAATATACCCATCCCTGTCAAATTGTTCAACATCGGTTTTGGTAAGTCTGTACCGCAGGGAGTTTCCTTTTATCCTGATCTTCATATCAATTCTTAATTTTTAACATTCACTACATCACCAATAATAATGATGGCCGGGTACGTAAGTTGGTGTTCTGCAGCAATTGTTACCAGGTCTTTAACCACCCCCTTTGCCGATTTTTGTTTTGGTAGCGATGCATGCTGTATAATAGCTGCGGGGGTATC
Organism: Mucilaginibacter sp. P4_G9; assembly: GCF_056400985.1. Classification (NCBI taxonomy): domain Bacteria; kingdom Pseudomonadati; phylum Bacteroidota; class Sphingobacteriia; order Sphingobacteriales; family Sphingobacteriaceae; genus Mucilaginibacter; species Mucilaginibacter sp. P4_G9. The sequence continues at coordinate 1,200 of NZ_JBFUKF010000319.1, forward strand.
GCCACGGCCTGCAGCGATATAAGCTGCTGCAATTTCTTCCAGCTTTTTCATACCCATATATATAACTACGGTAGCGTTGCTTTGCATGGCCAGGTTAAGGTCGGCAGATAACCGTCCGTCCTTTTTTGTGCCGGTAACCATCCATACACTTTCACTTACCGAACGATGGGTGAGCGGGATATCCTCACAACCCGACGCCTGCATACTGGTAATGCCGGGTATATAGTGCGTTGTAATGCCATGCTCGCGGGCGTAAATGATCTCTTCAAACCCCCTGCCGAATATAAACGGATCGCCACCTTTTAACCTTACCACGCTGCCTTTGGTAAAAGCGTAATGTTTTATTAGCTCATGAATGGTTTCCTGTGGAGTATAATCGCCGTAAGGCTGTTTGCCAACATATACCTTTTCGCAATCCTCCGGGCTTATATCCAGCAATTCTTTATTAGCAAGATTGTCATATAGAATAACTTTTGCCTGTTGAAGTACCTTATATCCCTTCATTGTTATCAATTCTGGGTCTCCCGGACCGGCTCCAATCACAAATAGTTCGGGTTTTTGTATTTTATTTTGCATATTTTCAAATTTGCGGCTAAAAAATCAGATAATGACTGATTTTATTTGAGTGATTTTGCCAAAGTCTTAAATTTATCAATAAAATAATCTTTATTGATGATGTAAAATATATTAATACCTCTAAATTATGAATTAAAATGTCAATAAACATGATTTATTTAATAAAAAAATGAATTTAAATTTTTATTTGACGTTTTTTTCAGTTATAATTGTAGTGTAAATGTAATCAAGGTCGTAATTGGATGCATTTAGGTTTGAAAATTGCTTTAACATTTAAAAAATTTCGATATGTCAAAACCAACCATCATTGTTGTTGGCAACGGTATGGTGGGTTACAAGTTTTGTGAAAAACTTTTAGCCAGATCAACCCAGTTCCAAATAATTGTTTTTGGCGAAGAGCCCCGTCACGCTTATGACAGGGTGCACCTGAGCGAATATTTTAATGGCAAAACTGCCGATGACCTGTCGCTTTCCACTTTATCGTGGTATGCCGATAATGACATCGCGCTTCATCTTGACGATCCTATCCAGGAGATCAACCGTACCGAAAAAACAATCCACTCATTAAAAGGTGTTACCTTAAAATATGATTACCTGGTTTTAGCTACCGGTTCATCTGCTTTTGTGCCCGATATTCCGGGGATCGAAAAAGAGGGGGTATTTGTTTACCGTACTATCGAAGATCTGGAGTTGATAAAAGCCTGTGCCGCTAATGCAAAATGCGGAGCGGTAATGGGTGGCGGGTTGCTTGGACTTGAAGCTGCCAAAGCCCTGATTGACCTGGGTATTGAAGAAACACATGTAATTGAATTTGCCCCGCGGTTAATGCCAAGGCAAATAGATTCGGCCGGTAGCAGTATGCTGCAGTTGAAGCTTAGCCAGCTAGGTTTGCACATTCATTTAAATAAAAGTACTGCTGCTATTGTTGGCGAAAAAAAGATCGAGTCACTTCGCTTTAATGATGATAGTCTGCTTGCGGTTGATATGCTGGTAATCTCTGCCGGTATCCGTCCGCGCGATGAGCTGGCAAAACTTGCCGGTTTACATGTTGGCACCCGTGGTGGTATCATTGTGAACGAAAAAATGCAAACCAGCGATGCAAGCATTTATGCCATTGGCGAATGTGCTTTGTATGAAGGCATGATTTACGGTTTGGTTGCGCCAGGTTATGAGATGGCTGATATTGTGGCCGCTCATTTAACCGAGGTGGATAAATCTTTCTACGGATATGATATGAGCACCAAACTAAAGCTGATTGGTGTTGATGTAGCCAGCTTTGGTGATGCTTTTATAACCGAGCCGGATTGTCGTACCATTTTGTTTGAGGATACGCACAAGGGCATTTACAAGCGTATTAACATCTCCAATGATGGTAAGCAGCTTTTGGGTGGTATATTAATAGGTGATGCTGATGCCTATAATATGTTGCTGCAAACTGTAAATAATAAAATTGTTCTTCCTCCCGATCCTGAGGATCTTATCCTGGGTTCAAGAGGTGGCGCTGCAAGTGAGGGAGCCGGTGTAATGAGCCTGCCCGATGATGCGCTTATCTGCTCGTGCGAGGCGGTAACCAAATCGGCAATCTGCTCGGCGGTGAATGAAGGCGGCGTTACCGGTATTGATGGGATGAAAAAATGCACCAAAGCCGGTACCGGCTGCGGTGGCTGTGTGCCAATGGTGAAAGACCTGATTGCAGGAACCTTGAAGGCCAACGGGCAGTATATTAAAAATGTAATCTGTGAGCATTTTGATTATTCAAGGCAGGAGCTTTTTGATCTTGTAAAAATAAACGGACTGAAAAATTATGACCTGGTGCTTGATCATTATGGTAAAGGCGACGGCTGCGAAGTTTGCAAGCCTGTTGTTGCCAGTATATTATCGAGCCTTTGGAATGATGTAATAGTAAAACAGGAAGTTATACAGGATAGTAACGACAGGTTTTTAGCAAATATTCAAAAAGGTGGTACTTATTCTGTGGTGCCGCGCATACCGGGTGGCGAGATAACTCCGGATAAATTAATTGTGATTGGGCAGGTAGCTAAAAGATACGGGCTTTATACCAAAATAACCGGAGGGCAGCGTATTGATATGTTCGGTGCGCATTTGAGCGATCTGCCATTAATATGGGAAGAGCTGATAGATGCTGGTTTCGAAAGCGGTCATGCTTATGGCAAAGCTTTGCGTACCGTAAAAAGTTGCGTAGGCAGTACCTGGTGCCGCTTTGGTTTACATGATAGTGTAACTTTCGCTATTGAGATTGAAGATAGGTATAAAGGTATCCGCGCGCCGCACAAACTTAAAGGTGGCGTAAGTGGCTGCGTACGTGAATGTGCCGAAGCACAGTCAAAAGATTTTGGAATTATAGCTACTGAAAAAGGCTGGAATCTTTACATATGCGGTAATGGTGGATCTAAACCACAACATGCCCAATTGCTGGCTACCGATATTGATAGTGCAACCTGTATCAAATACCTTGATAGGTTCCTGATGTTTTATATCAAAACCGCCGATCCGCTAACCCGTACTGCAACCTGGTTAAATAAGCTGGATGGTGGAATGAGCTATCTTAAAAATGTGATTGTAAACGATAGTCTTGGTCTGGCCGAACAACTGGAAGAAGAAATGCAGACGCTGGTAGATACCTATCACTGCGAGTGGAAAGAGGTTATTGAAAGTCCTGGAATGCGTAAACGTTTTGCTCACTTTATAAACGCTCCCGAGGAAAAAGATCCACATGCACAGTTTGAACCAATGCGCGAGCAGGTGCGGGCTAAAGAGTGGTAGGTTTTTAAGTTAAAATTCAAAAAGTTAAAAAAGAAGGCGGCATGTTTTAGACGTGTTGGGCTGATAAAAATATAACACAATGGAAACAACAATAGCAACACAATGGATACTGGCATGTTATGTAGATGATGTGCCCGAAAATGGCGGATCGTGCGTAAAGCATGGTGATGAGCAGATAGCTATTTTTAATTTTACCCGCAGGGGTGAGTGGTATGCAACTCAAAATCTTTGTCCGCATAAACAGCAAATGGCTATTTCGCGGGGAATGATAGGCAGTGCCGGCGAAAGTTGCGAGCCAAAAGTAGCTTGTCCTTTTCATAAAAAAGCATTCTCATTACTTACTGGCGAATGTATTGGCGAAGAGGAATTGGTTATTAAAACCTATCCTGTAAAAGTTGCAGACGGTAAGGTATTTGTGGGTATCGCTTAAGGCAAATACCTACAAATAATTAAGATTAATACAGGCGGGACTCCGATAGAGTCAACGCCTGTTTTTTTTTACAAAAACGGCCAGCCCGTCCCTGGGTTTGCGTATGCTATTGGTTGGTATCCTGTGTTAAAACAAATAATTTTTCCTGGTTAACAATGCTGATCTTTTTGCCGTTGGTGCTGATGATTTCTTCCTGGGTGAGCTCGTTCACCACCCTGAAAACTGTTTCATAAGTTGCACCGGCATAAGAGGCCAGGTCCTGGCGGGTAAGCTCAATATCAATATGGCCATCTTCGTTAATGCCAAACTGATCTTTTAGTGATACCAAAGCATGGGCAACGCGGCCCTTAACAGGCATATGTGCCAGGTTGCGCATCTTTTTTTCTGCTTCCTGTAATTCATCGGCAAAAAATAACATCAGTTGGTAGGTATATTGAGGGTTTACTTTTAAAGTTGCCTCAAAAAATTCCATATCAACGTAACATATAATACCATTTTCAAGCGCTGTTGCCGAAATAGGGTAATGAGTTGCGTGTTTTCCTAACACCCTGTGCCCAAAAATGGCTCCTTTATTGGCAAAACGGATGATGAGTTCCTTATCTGAGCCCCATTTTTTGTGAACTTTCACATTTCCCTGGTACACAAAATAGATTCCGGTAACCGGGTCGCCTTCGCTAAAAATAACCTGTCCTTTCTTAACTTTGAAGTTTTTTCTGTTTGCGGCAATGGCTGGCAACCATTCTTTTATACAGCTTTTGCATAAAGTACAAGTTTGGTTGTCGCATTGAATG
>NZ_JBFUKF010000320.1:0-5778 GCF_056400985.1 Mucilaginibacter sp. P4_G9
GGTGGCAATTTAGGTCTTGGTTATTTAAGCGTTTCGCAATCATTTGCCGGTACTACCTATCGTGGCGCTTTAACAGGGGGCCCGGGAACAGGCTTTTTTGTAACCAGCGGCAATCCATCTATATATCTATATGATGAAAGCCGTACAACTGATAACACTTCCTTTGTAGCCGGTAAAAACGTTGGTATCTATAGTATTACAGGTTCAACAGTAACAACATTATCCGGCAAGCCCGCGGTTCAAACTGCTGGTGTATCTGTGCCTGTCGGCAACAGTTATCTATTCTTCTTTATTGGCGATAACAGCAGTACCGCTGTTTCGTCAGCCGCAAGGCCATCTCCTGAAAACACAACCGTTACCGCTGTTGGTTATTTAAATCAGGGAAATGTACCGGTTAAATTCTGGAATACCGGTAGCACAGCTATACCCTACCATACTGGTACCGGGGCTATTTTGCCTGGCTACAACCAGGTAGGTAATCCATACGCAAGCACAATTAATTTAAAAACTGTATATTCAGATAACTACAATGTCACTACAAACGCTATAAGCCCAATTTTTTGGGAAATGAATGAACCAGGCCAAACGTATATTTCCTATAACGCTAAAGATAGTACAACATCGAATACCAAGGCCAGTAAATATATTGTGAGCGGGCAAGGTTTTATTGTTGATGCTACCGCTACAGGACAAACTATAACTTTTAAAGAAGATCAAAAGGTAACCTACCCTGCCATCACTAATGCTACAACACCGGCTTTGCTTATGAGTACCAAAGGTGATATTGCCCTGCTAAACAAAAGCTTTAAGTCCACAGCTAATGAGCCACTTTTAACAGGCTTGCACCTCCAGTTGACAAAAGATAGCCTGGTTAACACGCAATGCGGCATTTACTTCAATAAAAACTGGGACGACGGTTATCATAATACAGAAGATGCCCTGGATTTGGACGGGATGTCGCCTAAGGTATTCATGTCGAGTTATTCTGTTGATGGTGTACGAACATCAATAAACCAGCTGGGCGATTATGCAGCAAAGGGTAAAAAGGTTAAATTATTTGTAAAAGCTACAAGCAGCGGTTTGTATACTATTGACCTGGTTGATATTAAAAATATTGACAGCATTAAATATAAACTTTACCTGCTTGATCATTTCAAAAAAGATTCCCTGGATATTGGCAAATACAAGTCATATAACTTCAACATTGTAACAACAGATACCACTACTTTCGGTGCCAACCGTTTTGACCTGTCAATTCAACGAGTACCCGGGCACAAATACCAATTGGCAACCTTTAACGCGCAAAAGGCTACCGATGGGATACTGGTAACCTGGCGGGCATACGATGAGGGAGGCAATTATTTCTTTACGCTTGAAAAACAGCAAGCAGGCGGAACAGATTATTCGCCGGTATATGAAATACAAAGCAATGGAGCTACCATTTATAAATACACTGATAAAGCACCAAATACAGGTAATAATGTATACCGCTTAAAGCAGGTTGACCTATATGGCAATATCACTTATTCGGGCCCGGTAAATATTTACTATGACAAATCAGGGAATGCCAGCATGTTTAGCGTGTACCCCAATCCAACAGCCGAAACCTTAAATGTAAACGTAACCAATGGTAAAACAACCACAGCGGCATCAAGCTATAAACTAAATATTTACGATGCAACAGGTACATTAGTGATGCAAAAAACATCAGATAACTATAGCTGGGGCGAAAATGTATCCCAATTTAAACCAGGCATTTATATTGTTGAATTGAATGATAATAGTGGCAACTCGTTGGGGAAAGCTAAATTTTTAAAAAAATAGATTTAAATAATTTTAAGTAATGAGAAGTTGTAAAAGTGAGTTAAGTATTATTTWCCGTTTATTAACYGTTTTAATTTTTATYGCTATTCCAATAATGAGYCAKGCGCAAAGCGATATAGGTTGTAATGGCGAAGATCCWTATGACAATACATGCCCGCTTGATACCTGGATAATTGTATTGGTAATAATAGCGGGTATATTTACCGCCATCCATTTGCATCACAAACAAAAATCCCTTCGGGCCTGAGACTCGAAGGGATTTTTAAATTTATTGCTTGCAGGTGAAATAAATTTGACTTAAGCTTTTTTAGTTTCTAAATTAACTGGAGCATGGCCGGTGTAATTCAGGTTAATTTGTTGTAAAATACCGTTAACTACCTTAGGTAATTCTTTTAAAGTTGTTTTTGGATTATGTAATTCGCCAACACCAAAACCACGCCATATCAACTGCTTTGTATTACGGTCAATAATGTCGATGATCAAAGTACCCTCTTTGTAAGGTACGCGGGCCATAACTCCACCTGCGCCATAATAAGGGTATCCCCAGCCCCAACCGTAGCCAAAGCCACCGTAACCATAAAACGGGCGGTACCCCCAGCCAAAGCCGCCCCAGCCCCAGCCGGAGTAAAGTGAGCCATAATATGCAGGGTAAAATTCATTTTTTACGCCCCGCCCGGTCACTGTAGAGTAGCTTACCAGCAAATCCGGATCAGTTTCCTGTAATTTAAGGCCTTTAGCCGTTAATGCCTGGATGGTAGTTTCTTTAACCTTCTCGTCGGCAATTTCTTTTTTCACTATACCACCTGCCTTGTTTGGCTGCGCATCTGGCGGAAGCCAGGCAAATGTACGGTAGGCAGAAAGATTTGTTTTATTTTTTGCTGCGGTGTAATAAGTGTAACTGCTGCAAGCAGATAGGGCAGATACCAGCAACAATACCAGCCCTAAATTAATGGTTGTTTTCATGACAAATTAGCTCTGTTGTATTTGAGTATTAGACTTATGAAAAACAAAAGGTTTAATTTAAATATTATTTATTTAAATTAACTAACTGGGCGTATAATTTCTCGGTTGGCAGGCCCACTACATTGGTGTATGAGCCATATATTTTTTCGATGCCGATAAGTCCAATCCGCTCCTGGATCCCGTATGAACCGGCTTTATCAAGAGGGTTATATTCAGCCACGTAACTGGTGATCTCTTCCAAACTCATCTTGCGGAAAAACACTTCCGATACATCAAAAAAGTTATTGTATTTATGCTTATATAACAGGCACACCCCGGTAATCACCAAATGCACCTTGCCCGATAGCATTTGCAGCATTTGAATGGCATGTTCAGGCGTTTCGGGTTTACCTAATATCCGGTCATCAACACAAACAATGGTATCGGCAGTAAGCACTACCTCATCTCCTATCGTTTCGTCAAAAGCTTCGGCTTTTTTACGGGCTATATAAACGGCAACTTCCTGTGGTGTTAAACCATCGGGATATGATTCATCCACGTCTTTCAACACTACCTCGTACTCCAGGTCCATCAAGCGCAAAAGCTCCTGCCTGCGTGGCGATTTGGATGCGAGAATGATTTTGGGAATATTCATTTTGGATGAAGGATTTATGGATGAAGGATTTGTGGACGAAGGATTTATGGACGAAGGATTTTCAGACAAAGGACTTTCAGACAAAGGATAAAAGACTTTTGACTTTTGACTTAATTTACCAGCTATAAGCTTCCTGGCTCATCCACTTATCCTGTACCTTAAGTACTTTTTCAATGATGTCCCTGGCGCAGCCTTTGCCGCCACCATATGGTGATACATAAGCACTTACTGCTTTTATTTCTTCAACAGCATCGGCAGGACAAACGGGTAAACCGGCAAGTTTCATTACTTCCAGGTCGGGTATATCATCGCCCATGTATAACACATTGGTAGCAATAATAGCCTTCTCTTCCAGGTAAATTTTAAAACGCTGCGATTTGGTATGTGTACCCATATAAACATCCTGGATCCCCAGGCTATTTAAACGGTATATAGCACTTTTTGACCTGCTGCCAGATATGGCACAAACATTATAACCGCATTTAACGGCCAACTGCAGGGCATAACCATCCTTTATATTAAAAGCCCTGCTTTGCTCGCCGCTCTCGGTCACAAAAACAGAACCATCTGTAAGCACTCCATCCACATCAAAAATAAATGTGGTTATATCTTTTAATTTATTTAGAAATGACTCCATTATTTTATTTATGATTTCACCGATTATTGAGGTGAGAGCACCGATTTAAGAATGATCTCTCTTTAAAAACGACCTAACCACTCACAACTGCCTACTCACCACTTACTAACCTATTGATTATCCCGCCACTCATATACCCAGGCCGATTGAATCTGCTCCAGGTGACCTTCGTTTGACTCGCTCCTTGTGCCGGCAAAGTTGGGCAGGCTTAGCACCCACTCCAATAGTTCGGTAAACCGGATCCGGTATATTTTCGATTCGTCAAAGTCATTACCAAACTTTTCATAAAGTTCAATAGCAATATCTTCGTAGTCGTTCCAGTGAATTGGTAAGGCAAATTTGTTCTCGCTCATTTTTTTTGGTTATATACTTAATTACGCGATACGCTGTGTATGTACGTTGTTTCTATCTTAGTGCTTTCGGGGGCTTAATAAACACCTTAATGACCAAGGAACTGCGATTGATCCGGCAGGGTAACCTCTATATCGCCATCAACAATTACACACTGGCAACCCAGGCGCGAGTTGATCCGTGGGTCAACGGCCCTGTCAATAAAATCCTCCTCTTTATCAGATATTTCCTGGACGCTGTCCATTCCTTTATTAACGTAAACATGGCAGGTGCTGCATCCGCAAACGCCGCCACAATTATGCTGTAGTTCGATGCCATTCTCCAGGCACACGTCTAATACAGATTCTCCCTCGGCTATTGGCAGTTCAATTGTATTGTGCCCATTCTCCTCGAAGTTTATCTTTACTTTAAAAATGTTCATTTAGGCAAAAGTAACAAAATTACTTATCCCCGTGCCCTCCATTATTGTTTTTGATAATACCCTGACTTAGCAATGTATAAATCTGTTGCAATTGGGGCTGGTCGGCAAGCATTTCCAGGTGCTTATTCATAGTTATTTGATCGTTACGCACCGCCGGACCGGTTTGCACTGCTGCAGGTGATTGTTGCTGCACTTTTTGGGCGGTTTCCAGTATCAGTGGCCTTAGTAAATTAAAGTCCATTTCGTGATCAGTTAGCAGTTGCCTTGACACCTCAAACAAGTAATTAGGGAAATTACATGCAAACACTGCTGCCAGGTGCAATATTTTACGCCCTGCCGAGTTAACGCCATAAATATTACTGCTTACTGTTGTTGCAAGTTGCTCTAAATCAGCATAAATCCTATCACTTGCTGCTTCAATACATAGTGGAACGGTTGCAAAATCAACTTCGCGGTTTTTGCTAAAGGTTTGAAGGGGATAAAGCACTCCGGCTTTATCGGTAAAAGTCAATAATACATCCAGGTTTGTTGAGCCTGAGGTATGCACTATTAGTTTTCGATGTATGGCCAGTGTTTGGCTAACCGGAGCAATGGCATCATCTTTAACCGCGATAATAAATATATCTGTATTGGGGTTAATGTCGCTGATCGCATTTATGGCAGTAGCGCCTACATGATACGCTAATAACGCTGCATTGTGCATGTTTGGGCTATAAACCTGTACTATCCGATGACCGGCATTTTTAAAAGCTGCCGCCATGTGTGTTGCCACATTGCCCGATCCTATTAATGTTATGCGCATATTAATTTTACAATTTATACCCTAAACAGGTTAAAACCAATTAAATATTTGTGTATTTTAGTAAACATCATCTAAATACGCTATGAAAATACTTAAAGTAAGTATAATAATTATAATATTCCTGGTTGGCGCAGCCTCTTTAATAT
>NZ_JBFUKF010000321.1:0-5770 GCF_056400985.1 Mucilaginibacter sp. P4_G9
GCAGTTGTTTATTAACCTTTATCCTAAAAGCGACCGGGTTACCGAAGCAAGCAAGTTAATACAAAACCTGCGCGACAAACTGGAAATGAAAGCCTATGAAAATGCTAAAWTATATTTAACTATCAGTGATTATCAATCGGCCGTTATTGCTTTTAATAATGTGCTTCGCGATTATCCGGATACTAAATATGGTGAGGAAATTGAATTCCTGACCATAAAAGCACAATACCTGTATGCCGATCATAGCTTTGAAACCAAACAAGTAGACCGTTTTGAACAGGCTATAACTTATGCCCAGCAGTTTAATGATAAATTCCCCGCAAGCAAATACGGCAACGAAGCTAAGGGTTTAATAAAAGATAGCCAGGCTGGCATTGTAAATGCTAAACGTGTAGAAGCCGAAATATTAACGAATACCAAACTGGCAAAAAAGCTGGCTGCAAAGGATACCGTTAAAACACAGCCACCATCAGAAAAGAATCAGGATCAGAAAATACCATATTAAAAAAATTAGATATGACAGCAAATAACACCAACAAACCAGCAGTAGCAAGCAGCACTGTAACCCGCGATTTACGCGAGCTGGACGTTAAAACCAATAACATATATGAGTCGCTTGTGATCATGTCAAAAAGAGCGAACCAGATATCAAACAATATTAAAGAAGAGTTACACCAGAAACTTTCTGAGTTTGCATCATCAAACGATAACCTGGAAGAGGTTTTTGAAAACCGTGAGCAAATCGAGATCTCTAAATACTACGAAAAACTGCCTAAACCATCATTGGTAGCTGTTCAGGAGTTTTTAGACGATAAGGTTTATTACCGCAATCCTTCTAAAGAAGCTTAATAATACCCCGAAAGGGGAAGCAAAAGTTAAAGAATTAAAAACTCCCATATGGGAGTTTTTTTGTTTATTTTTAAATTTTATAATCATTCTCCTAAAGGGAATCAGGGCTTATGCTTGAAGGTAAAAACATCATTCTGGGAGTTTGCGGCAGTATAGCTGCTTATAAATCGGCATTGCTGGTGCGGTTACTGGTAAAGGCCGGTGCCAATGTACAGGTATTGATGACACCAGATGCCACCAGCTTTATAACTCCGCTTACACTTTCAACGCTCTCTAAAAAACCGGTACTGGTTGATTATTATAAAACCGAAACCGGTGAATGGAATAACCATGTTGAGCTGGGCCTTTGGGCGGATATGCTCATCATTGCCCCTGCAACTGCCAATACCCTGGCAAAAATGGCCAATGGCTTTTGCGATAATTTACTAACAGCCGTTTACCTATCGGCCAAATGCCCGGTGTACTTTGCCCCGGCTATGGACCTGGATATGTGGCTACATACGGCAACCCAGCAAAATGTGAACAGGCTGCTATCATTTGGCAATATTTTAATAGCCCCGGGCAATGGCGAACTGGCCAGTGGACTTTATGGCGAAGGCAGACTGGCCGAACCCGAAGAGATTATTGACTTTTTATCGTCGGCTGTTAAAAAAAAACTCCTTTTAGCTAATCAAAAAATTATGGTTACCGCAGGCCCAACCTATGAGGCTATCGACCCGGTGCGCTTTATAGGCAACCATTCATCAGGCAAAATGGGCTTCGCTATCGCGGATGAACTGGCTAAAATGGGTGCCGATGTTATATTGATTAGCGGGCCAACCGCACAGGTAAGCAGCCAGCAAGCGGTAAAACGGATTGATGTTACCTCGGCTGCTGAAATGCTGGACGCCTGTTTAGCTCATTATAAAGATGCTAAAGCCTGTGTTATGAGTGCTGCCGTTGCAGATTATACCCCGGCAAGCATCGCGCAGCAAAAAATTAAAAAAAAGGATGCCAGTCTTAACATCGAACTAAAAGCCACTACCGATATATTGAAAACCTTGGGCGAACAAAAAGCCGAATGGCAGATCCTGGTAGGTTTTGCACTGGAAACCAACGATGAAGAAATAAACGCGATAACCAAGCTGCAAAAGAAGAACCTGGATGTTATTGTGCTAAACTCGTTAAATGATGCCGGCGCCGGTTTTAAAAATGATACCAACAAAATAACCATTATTGACCGCGACCTGCAAAAAACCACTTTTGAATTGAAGAGTAAAGAGGGCGTTGCCCATGATATTTGCCTTAAAGTTGCCCAACTAATAAACGGATGAAACAACTATTTCTTTACACAATATTAGCTTGCTTAACTTTCCGCGCCACAGCGCAGGATTTGAACGCACGTGTACAGGTGCTGTCGCCAAAGATACAGGTAAGTAACAAACGCATTTTCCAAACGCTGGAAACCGCCATGAAGGACTTTTTGAACGGCCGCAAATGGAGCGCAGACCAAATAATGCCCCAGGAACGTATAGACTGCAACTTTGTATTGAATATTACCAGCTGGGATGGCGGAAGTGTATTTGGTGCCGAATTGCAGGTACAGTCGTCCAGGCCTGTATATGGTTCGTCATATAGTTCAACCTTGCTGAACATTAACGACCGGGAGGTTGATTTTACCTATAATGAAGGGCAAACTATTGATTACAGCGATCAGAACTTTCAGGGTAACCTAAGTTCGGTGATGGCTTTTTATGCATATATTATTGTAGGGATAGATTATGATACTTTTTCGCGCTATGGCGGTACTCCCTATTTTGCCAACGCCCAAACTGTAGTTGCCAATGCACAAACCGGCTCGTACAAAGGATGGAAAGCCTTTGACGGCAACATTAACCGCTACTGGTTATCGGAGAATTTGAGTAATAAACTTTATGCGCCATTACGGGATTTTATGTATGATTATCACCGCAACGGCCTCGATATTATGGCCGATAACGCCAATAAGGGCCGTAAACTTATCACCTCGTTATTGCCCAACCTGCAGCAGATAAACCGGCAGCGGGTTGGCTCTATGTTCCCGCTTATATTTTATACAGCCAAGAGTGATGAGTTTGTATCCCTATATAGCAAAGCCGATCCGCAGGAACGGACGCAGGCTATGAATTTGTTGTTGCAAACAGACCCCGCTAACGGAAATAAGTACCAGACTTTGAAGTAGCAGAAGAATCAAAAGGCAACAATTAAGACTTTTAAATATTTCGTTAAAGTGTTGCGTTTGACCCTGCCGATGTCCAAATCAACCGGTTCAAGAGTGCGGCAATCCCACAGTCTGCCGGTTTGATAATGGTGTTGCCTGCGGCCCGCGCTTTGCGCTTATACTGCACAGGCATTAGTCACGAGGCCGGTATCCGCTTCAATCCCTAACACGAAACCTTCCCCGCACCTCGCACCCCGATCCCCGCACCCACCCACCAAACTCTCCTTCAAGAAAATATTTTTTTAAAAACTCTTGCATATACGAAATCTATCGTAGATATTTGTACGAAKCAATTCGTATAACACTAAAATGGATATAAAACCAACAGAAAGCGAGCTCGAAATTTTACAGGTGATCTGGAGAATGGGGCAATGTACCGTACGCGATGTGCACGAGGAATTAGCCAAAACAAAAGATGCCGGTTACACCACAACCTTAAAACTGATGCAGATTATGCATGACAAAGGTTTGGTGGAACGCGATACCTCGTCAAAAACTCATTTGTACAAAGCTTTATTTAGCCAGGAACAGGCGCAAAGCAACGCTTTGGATAAAATATTGTCTACTGTATTTAAAGGTTCCACATCCGACCTCGTAATACAGGCGCTTGGGCAGCACCGTGCGTCTAAGGACGAGATAGATGCTATTAAGAATTTTCTTAACCAGTTTGATCAGCATAAAAAATAAAACGTTATGGAAAGTGTATTCTATAATATAAGCCAGGTTTTGGGTATCACTATTATCCACTCTTTATGGCAGGGTTTATTGGTTTGGTTTGCGTTGCGTTTATTATTCGCCTGCGCCCCATCGCTATCATCTATAAAAAAGCATAATGCTGCAATGGCGGCTATGCTTGCCATAAGTGCATGGTTTGCTTACACTTTTGTGAGCCAGATGCATGCACATATATGGATCGATTTTTCAGCAGCCAGCTCGCCGGTTTTATTGCCACATTTTACTTTCCCCTTAACTATTGCAACCCACGCTGTTACATCATCATATTACAATTATGTAATTGAAGGGTATCTGCCCTATATATCTACTGTTTACTTTATCGGGCTTGCTTTTAATATACTAAGAATGGGCATCAACTGGCAAAAGTTGAACCATATTAAAAACACCATGATACCTGCCGACAGGCTGCAGGATTATGTTGATTCGCTTTGCGAACAATTACGAATTAGCCGTTATGTAAGCGTAAACATCAGTCGGTATGTTGATGTACCCTGTATGATCGGTTTTTTTAGTCCGATTATAGTCTTGCCAATTTCATTAACAACCTATTTATCAACCGAAGAAATAAAAGCCATTTTACTGCACGAGCTATCGCACATAAAACGTAACGATTACCTGCTTAACATGGTACAGCAGTTTATAAGTATACTGCTTTTCTTTAATCCCTTTGCCCAACTAATTAACAGAATAATAAACCAGGAACGCGAAAACCGATGCGACGACCTGGTAGTACAAACAACCGCCCAGCCTTTGGTGTATGCGCATGCACTATTAAAGCTGGAGCAAACAAGGCAGGTAAAACTGCAACTGGCCCTTGCCGCCACCGGCAAAAAATATCATTTATTAACCAGAATTGAACGTATCATGAACACAAAGAAACCAATAGGCAACATACGCCATCTTTTAGTGGCCGTTGCAATAATAGCGGCAAGCATCAGCAGTATTGCCTGGCTAAATCCTACCATAGCCAATGGTAAAATATCGATAAAAAAAGTACGGGTAACTTATCCGGCTGTATTGAAAGAATTACTTGCAGATACTACCCACAAAAAGGTTGCTAAAGCTAAAAAAAATGTAGCTGCTAAAACGGCATTACGCAACAAGCGGATTGCAGAAGAGCGATATAACAACTTTAACGATGCCGAATTGAACCGGCTGACTGCCGAAGTTGACAAATATGCCCAACAAATAGACAAATTCTATGATAGCCCCGCGTTTAGAGATCAGCAAAAACTGATGGAAGAAAAAGCTGAGGCCATGGAAAAGTTTTACAATAGCCCGCAATTGAAAAGAATGCAGGAAGACCAGGAAAAAATAGCCGAAGATTTTCAAAAAAAATGGGGCGAAACCGGTGAGACCAGTAAGCTGGGTGACCAAATGGGTAAAATGGGCGAAAAAATTGGGGCATATTACAACAGCCCCGAGTTTAAGCGAATGAATGAAGAACTCAGGAAAAAATATGGCATTAAAGGCAATTATCATGACGATAGCAAGGATGAGAATTACAAAAAATACCAGGAGGAATTGCAAAGTAAAGTTTCGCCCGAGATAAAAGAACAAGCCGAACAATTGAAAAAGATGGGAGAAAAAATGCGCAATCATTTTGATTCACCTGAATTTAAGAAAAAAAGTGACGAACTGCGGATGATGAGCGATAGCTTAAGAAAAGCATACAATAACCCCGCAATGGAAGAGCAAAAACAAGAGATGAAAAAACTTGGCGAAAAAATGCGGTCTTACCAGGATAATGCTGAAGTTAAACAGGCAAAGGCACGGTTGCAGCAAGCCAGCAAAAAACTAAGAGAATATACCAGTAGTCCCGATTTTAAAAAACGCATGGCTGACGCGCGTAAAGCGGCTGACGCTGCAAGTGAAGAAAACTAACTGAATGTTAACTGGTACATTTAAAATATCCCAATATATTTAACTAAATAACTTAGCAATAAT
>NZ_JBFUKF010000322.1:0-5753 GCF_056400985.1 Mucilaginibacter sp. P4_G9
AGATAACACAGTAGATAACACAGTTTCATTACACAGGGTAATTCAGGCAAGTCCTGAAAAGGTATTTCGTGCCTTTGCAGACCCAGTAGCATATGCTAGCTGGCTACCCCCTTACGGCTTTTTATGCGAAGTGCAGCAAATGGATTTTAGGGAAGGTGGCAAGTTCCGTATGACCTTTATTAATTTCAGTACCGGTAACGGCCACTCATTTGGCGGAGAATATTTAGAGATAAAACCGAATGAGTTTATTAAGTTCAGCGAGAAGTTTGATAATCCCGATTTACCCGGGGAAATGACAACGACAGTGTGGCTCAATAAGGTTTCCTGCGGCACGGAACTTCAAATAGTACAAACGGGTATTCCTAACGCCATTCCGGCTGAAATGTGCTATTTGGGCTGGCAGGAGTCCCTGGAGAAATTGAAAAAGCTGGTTGAACCCCAAATACCGGATGCATAATTTATTGTAATATGTTATTTCAAGATAGCGATAAATTGACCAGCGGGATCTTCATCACATTTTCCGGAAATTGCAAAAAAGCACTTACGTTTTACCAGGCTTGCTTTGGTGGCATGCTGCATTTTGAAACTTTTGACAAGGAATTACAGGGTTATACGGAAATACCTGTCATTAGCGGTTCCCTGGTTTCTGATAGTATAGTTATTCACGGTTCGGATCTGGTACACAACGAGGGAAGAAAAATTGGAAATTATCTTTCCATTTTTCTTCCGTGTAAAAATGCTGATGACAGAAAGGTACTTATCGAGAAATTAGAATCTGACCGCCGTGACGAGGCAAGCAGGAATTATGTAGAGGATAGTCTGATTGAAGTGACGGATGCTTTTGATGTGAAGTGGGTGTTGGGTCTGTGAGTTGTGCGTACTACGTCTGCCCGGAAAGTAAAACGTTCAACTGGCCCTGAGAGAATCTCCTAAAAGCACAACACCCGCTTTACATAGGATAAAGCGGGTTAACTTGGGTTGAAATAAAAAGAAAGGACCCCTTAATTCATACGATTTAAGGGGTTTTCGACTCGATTGGTATCGCTTTTGTTGGGATAGCAG
The DNA here is from genome assembly GCF_056400985.1 of Mucilaginibacter sp. P4_G9. NCBI lineage: Bacteria > Pseudomonadati > Bacteroidota > Sphingobacteriia > Sphingobacteriales > Sphingobacteriaceae > Mucilaginibacter > Mucilaginibacter sp. P4_G9. The sequence goes on from NZ_JBFUKF010000322.1 coordinate 1,063, forward strand.
AATTGTAACCATGGATTTTCGTTTTTCTTATAGGTGATAGCCGAAAATAACAGGAAAATAGTTTTTAGTTATTCTCTGTCTCTATTATTTTAACCCTCAAAGTGAAGCGCTGCAATGATCGAGAATTTCCACTTTCCCGCCAAAAGCCATTGCGCGTCGCGGATGCTGTTCTTGCCAGTCAGATATTCCTCATCAAGTATTTTTTTAAATTTCATTTCCGGGTATAGGTACCAATTAGTAATCAGTTACCTTAAGGTAATCAATATACAAAATTCAGTTCCTTTTCTATAATTTTACCGCAAATTAATTTTACTACAGAAAGATCAAGCAAAGCCCATTGTATAGATAGATTTTTACCCATCCGATCGTTTGAGATCTGTTATTACCATATTTATCGACTAATTTCTTACAATGAGAAAAACGTGTGTTCTGTCAAACCCTCCCATAACAGTAGCCGGGGCTAACTGCGATGTTTCCCTCTCATGCGGATTGTTTGGATTGATTCTGGAAGACACAAATGTAAATATGTATAAGGCAGCATGTTTGCAAGAACGAAAATCGTTATTAAAGCAGTTTGAAAATCAAGAATTATTCCTGGCGATACCGTTAATATGAAATTAAAGCGTATTGATAAACAATTCAACCTGGCCAATAGGTCGTTGGTAGATATTTTTCGTGGTTTTGAAGGCTTGGAAACCGCCGAAAAAAAAAGCAGATCGGTAGTTTGATTACGCCAACCTTCAAAGAAGAAAACAGGGGGTGTTCAAAGATAATGCGCTATGGGGGGATGTTTAGAATCGCTTTTAAAATAAAGTTCCTATTAGGGTAGACAAAAGTGACTCAGCACCTAGATTTTGTATTAAGCGGGCTAGAATTAAACCAAATATTTCGATATTAACCCAATATTTATATTGTTGAACAGGCCGGAGACATCCTCACATTTTGCCGCTTCACATCCAGTTTAATTACGCTATATTAGTCAGCCAGTCCATAATCTTGTTTCCTTTTTTATCCAGTTAAAACAGTGCGTTTAAACTTTCTGATAACGGCCATTATAGTATGCATCATAAAAACTGCTGTTGCGCAAAACAGTCAGTACCAATTTTCGCATTTAGATATTACCGACGGGCTTTCCAACAATCAGGTAAATTGCATTTATAAGGATACTAAAGGGTTTATGTGGTTTGGGACCATGGCTGGCCTGAACAGGTACGATGGTTATAAATTCAAAATATTCAAAAATAACATTCGTGACACCACATCGTTGAGCGATGATTTTATCATAAATATTATGGAGGGCACCTTCAATAAACTTTGGGTACAAACACGCAATGGACTAAATGTATATGACCCGCTGACCGAACGGTTCGAACGAAATATTAACCGCACATTATCTGATCTCTCCATTCCGGGTAATTCGATCAACAACATAAAAAAAGACAGGTACGGCAATTTTTGGTTCCTGCATCCCACGCTTGGTGTTTATAAATATAGTCCAAACTCAAAGAAAACGATACATTTTGAGCATAAGGCCGGCGATACCACTTCGCTTTATGCTGATAACCCGACAGATCTGTCCGAGGATTTAAATGGTAATATTTTACTGATCTATCAAAACGGAATTATTGAAAAGATAAATCATCATACCAATAAAATCGATCAGAGAATATACGCCGTTAACAAAATATTCAGCAATGAACAAAGTACGTTTAGGATTTTTATTGATCGCCAGAACGATTTATGGGTGTTCAATGTCAATAATCCCCACGGTATATATTATCTGAATTTAAAACGTAATATCGTTAAGCACATCAATACAGCTTCTGCTGGCAGTCACTTAAATTCCGATGTTGTTACTAATATTATTCAGGATGACAAAAATACGATCTGGATAGCAACGGATAATGGCGGGATCAATCTTTTAAATAAAAGTGATTTCACAATTCAATACTTAGTAAAAAGGGAGGACAATAGTAAAAGTTTGGCGCAAAACGCTACAATATCACTTTTTAAAGATAATACAGGAATTGTTTGGATAGGTACTGTTAAAGAGGGCATCAGTTATTATCATGGGGATATTATCAAGTTTCCCCTGTATAAGCATTATTCTTCCGACCCCTCCAGCATAGGTTATGATGATATTAATAAGTTCGCTGAAGATAAAAAAGGCAACTTATGGATAGGCACCAATGGTAAAGGCCTTATTTATTTTAACAGAAAAGATGGCACTTTTACGAGTTATCTGCACAATGCATCCAATGCTAATAGTTTAGCCAATAATGTTATTGTTAGTTTATGTGTAGATCATGAAAATAAGCTATGGATCGGTACCTATTTTGGGGGGTTGGATTGTTATGACGGCAAAACTTTCACGCATTACCGGCACAACGACGCTATCCCCAGCAGCATATCTGACAATAGCATCTATGAGATCATGGAAGACTCTTCTCATCGCTTATGGATAGGGACGCTTAACGGCGGGCTTAATTTATTAGAACCTGGCAGGCAAATCTTTAAACACTATAAAAAAGATAGTCCCGGTTCTATTCTAAATAACTATATATCAGGTTTGGCAGAAGATGAAGACCATAATATATGGATCAGCACTTCTTATGGGATTAATGTCTTGCTGAATAAATCGCATAAATTCATTTATTATTTAGCCGACCCGAAAAAAGGCAATAGCCTGATCAACGATAACGTTACCAATTTAACCGAAGATTCCAGGCATCTTTTCTGGATAGCTACCCGCAATGGCTTAAGTATTTTTGATAAATCAAAAAGGCAATTCACAAATCTCAGGAAAGAAGACGGACTACCCGACAACGCGATCCTGGATATATTAGAAGACGATAACCATAATATGTGGGTAAGCACACCCAATGGATTGTCGAATATTATAGTAAAACAACAAAATGGAAAATTGAAATTCCAGTTTGAAAACTATAATGAAACCGACGGTTTACAAGGGCGTGTATTTAATGAAAACGCATCGTTAAAGACAAAAAGCGGCGAACTGGTTTTTGGAGGGCCGCATGGCTTTAATGTTTTTAACCCTTCATCGATAAAATTGAACAAAGGAGCCCCCAATTTAATCTTGACTGATTTTCAGCTTTACAACAAGAGTATAAATGCAGGCGACACCTTAAACGGGCATGTTGTACTTTCAAAATCTATAACGGAAACCAAAAGCATAACCTTAAAATACAATGAAAGCGCCTTTTCGATAGAATTTGCAGATCTGAACTTTTTCAGTCCGGGTAAATCTAAACTCGAATATAAATTAGATGGCCTTGATAAAGAATGGATAACCAGCGATACGAGGATAAGAAAAGCTACCTATACAAACATGGATGCAGGTAATTATGTGTTCCGGGTAAGGGCCTCAAACGCTGAAAGGATACCGAATACCGATAGTTTGACCTTAAATATAAAAGTATTGCCCCCATTCTGGAAATCGCCAATAGCCTATGTTATTTATGTATTTTCCATACTTGGAATCTTGTATTACATCCGCAAACAGGGCATTAAAAAAATAGAAACCCGCTTTGAGATTGAGCGTGAGCGAAAGGAAGCAAAGGACAAGCACGAGCTGGATTTAATGAAAATAGATTTTTTTACCAACGTTAGTCACGAATTCAGGACGCCTATTTCCCTGATTATGGCACCGGTTGAAAAATTGCTAAAGCAGGCTGACGATAATTATAGCCGGCGAAAGCTTCAATTGATCCACGAAAACTCTAAGAGGCTGCTTAATATGATCAATCAGCTATTGGATTTTAGTAAAATAGCAGTGAAAAAAATTCAGCTTGACCTGCATGAAGCTGATATTATTAAAAGCATTAAAGAAGCATGCGATTTGTTTATCGATGTGGCAGATAAAAAACATATCAGGTTTTCATTTAAGTGCGATATAGACTTGGAATTTGTGTTTTTTGATCAGGATAAAATTGAAAAGGTGCTTTTTAACCTACTCTCCAACGCCATTAAGTTTACACCCGACTACGGTATTGTTGGGGTTGAAGTAAAGCTGCTGGAAACCGACAGCAAAGAATTGACTTTGCTCGAGATTAGGGTGAAAGATTCAGGTATTGGTATCCCGGTTGAAAAGCATAATAAAATATTCGAGCGATTTTTTCAGAATGACATGCCCGCATCACTAATTAACCAGGGAAGCGGGATTGGCTTATCAATTACAAAAGAGTTTGTTGACTTGATGAGCGGTATTGTTTCTGTTGAAAGTGAACCTGGAAAGGGAAGCTGTTTTATAGTTAGGCTGCCACTAAAAAAATCGGCAAAGAATAGCTTAATAGGAGTTGAAAATGTTCCTCAGGAAGTTGAAGTCCCTAAGCCTGATATGCCGCGCCAGGAGAAGCGCAATAAAAATATTACCATTTTGATTGTAGAGGATAACCCCGATTTCAGGGCGTATCTCAAAGACGATCTCAGGCAATTATATACCATTGCCGAAGCTGCAAATGGCAAAGAAGGCTGGCAGAAGGCGCTGGCTTTACATCCGGACCTAATCATCAGCGATATTGACATGGCCGAAATTGACGGCATCGATTTTTGCAAAAAAATACGGAGTGATAAACGCACCGAACATATACCATTTATATTAATTACCGCTTTTACCGGAGATGAAAAGCAACTGACCGGTTTGGAGACCGGGGCAAACGATTACTTGTCCA
>NZ_JBFUKF010000323.1:0-5723 GCF_056400985.1 Mucilaginibacter sp. P4_G9
GGATAAAATTCCTATCAGAAATGGGAAATTAAGGTATTGACTTTTAATTTCTCTCCACCCACATATGAAGCAATCCCCAACCCGCAGAAATGTTCTGTAAGTTGGGGATTGTTAGTATAAGGCCTTTCCCAAAATTCATGCGAATTGATTATTTATTTCGCTATGATCATAAACTCTGTCCTCCTGTTCAATGCCTTTCCTTCATCTGTGGTATTTGGTGAAATAGGCTGCGTTTCACCATATCCTTTAAAAACAAGACGGACTGCTGCTATTCCGTTAGCTACCAGGTACTGATAAACCGACCTGGCCCTGTTTTCGGACAGTGTTTGGTTAAACTGAATGGCGCCTACATTATCCGTGTGCCCGGATATCTCAACACGTACCGTTGGGTTTACATTTAAAAACTCTATCAGTTTAGATAGTTCCGCCTTCGATTCGTTTTGGAGGTCGAATTTGTTAGTATCGAAAAAGATATTCTTTAATATTACTTTGTTGCCAACCTCAATAGGAGATAGCAGGGCTTTAATATGAAAAGGTTTCTGCTCTTTATATCCTATCAGTGAAAAATTTTCGGAGTAAAACAGGTAGCCGCTCTTCGAGATATTTAAGCCATAGTTTTTGCCCGAAGTGAGGGTTGCCAAAAAGTCACCTTCATCTATACTACTATAGTCCTGGTAAACAGGAAGGTTACTTTGCAGATCAATGATCTCAACGGCCGCCTCCAGCGGTTCTTTGGTTTTAGCGTCGTTTACATTCCCTTTTACGTAAGTTACAATGTGCGGTCGTAAATTTGCAGGCAATTCAAATGTATAAATATCATATCCACCATAACCATTCAGGTTATCTGAGGCAAAAAAGGCATAATTCCCATAAGCAGTAAGTGTTAGCCCATTCTCATCACCATTAGTGTTAATGGGATAACCAAGATTCGCCGGCTTTTGCCATTTACCATCTTTACCCAAACGACTTACGAAAAGATCTTTATTGCCCAATCCGGGCCATCCGTTTGAGCCAAAATAAAGTGTACTATCATCCGCATGAATAAATGGCGACTGTTCATCATAAGCCGTATTAATATTTGGCCCAAGATTCTCGGGTTCGCCCCAGCCTTTGTCCGTTAATATTGATTTCCAAATGTCATAGCCTCCATATCCGCCTTTTTTATTACTTACAAAGTAAAGTGTGCGTCCGTCGGCACTTATAGATGGCTGCGATTCCCACCCCGAAGTATTTAACGGGCTATTTAAATCAAAGGGTTTACCCCAGTCATCACCTTTTTTTTGTGCTATATAAATATCGCAACGGCCACGACCATCGGGACGGTTACATCCTGTAAAAAACAAAAATTTACCATCCTGCGATATAGATTGTGCACCTTCGTTATATCTATCTGTATTTATCTGATCGCTAAGATAAGTAGCTGTATCCCATTTGCCATTAGCTTTCAGGCTTTTGTAAAAATCTTCATTATTGTTAATCTTCCTGGTAAATATCAGCATGCCTTCATCCGCTGTTGCAACAGGCAGGTATTCGTCATTAGCGGTGTTAATATTAGCCCCCATATTAACAGGCTTAAAAGCTACAGGGTGTTGTATGGCCTCGATACTAAACTTTGCATCAGCCAGCAGTTTTTGAGCTAATGCGTTATTTTGTGGTGTAATATCCGGGTAAGTAAGGTATTTTTCAAGATGTTGCTGAGCCTGTTGATATTTAGCTTCATAAATCTCTGTCTCGCCTATTTTGAGGTAGACAGATCTGTTAAAACCAGGATTAATCTCAATTACTTTAAGGTATTGTACGATAGCTTGTTTATACAGGTGCCGCATTCGTAAAACATCGCCTAATAGCGCATGTGCTTCAATGAATTTTGAATCTTCACTTATAGCTTTTTGAAGATTTTCAATTGCCTCATCGTAAACATGCTCATCAAGATTTTGGTTGGCAATGGAAAAATACTTTATGGCATCACTATTTTTAGTAGAGTACTGCCTCTGCTGAGACCATGCAGTAACAGAAAGGAAAAATAACAAGGCCGAGACAATTAAAATTCTCATCCGTTTGGTACAATAATTTATAACGTAAGTTACAAATATTACGGAATATTCAAATATTTATGCGTTTGCAATGATATTTCCCACTGCGGGTTATTCATTACATAATCAACTATAAGTGGGGTCATTTCTTTCGACTTCGACCATTCGGGCTGTAAATACAACTTACAATCAGGAGAGACCATTTTGGCATGATATTCTGCCCAAACAAAATCCGATTTATTGAATACGATCACCTTTAATTCATGCGCATTTTCGGCTACGTGAGGTATGGGTGCTTTGAATTTTTTTGGAGAAAGGCAGATCCAGTCCCAATCACCAGACAGGGGATAAGCACCTGAAGTTTCAATAAAGGTTTTTATGCCGCGTTCATGCAGTTGGGTGGTTAAATAATCAAGATTATATATCAGTGGTTCGCCGCCGGTAACTACAACAGCTTTTGAAGGATGTTTAGCCGCGTTGGTCACTATCGTGTCGGATGCGGTAAGCGGATGCAGTTCTGCATCCCAGCTTTCTTTTACGTCGCACCAGTGGCAGCCTACATCGCATCCGCCCAGGCGTATAAAATATGCAGCTTTGCCTGTATTATATCCTTCGCCCTGTATCGTGTAAAATTCTTCCATTAAAGGAAGCAGCGTGCCATCGTCTGGAATTTGGTGTGCCATAATATTTTGCAAAAGTACCTAAATAAGCCGAAAGCATAAAGTTGAATGGTAAACACAGCGTAAAACGTTTAAACATTTTGTTCTTTTACCTATCATTGTTTAATTATTAGCGCTAATTTATATTTAAGTGCCTGTAACTGTGGGAATAATAGTTTTTGAATTGTAAATTAGCATCATGAAACCTTAACTAACTTTTAAAATCCTTTAGCGCAATGAAAAAACTTTACCTTCCGATTATTTTTTTGGCCGTGCTATGTTTAAGTTCCTGTGTAGATATTGAGGAGCGTTATAACTTTAAAAGTGATGGCAGTTGTGTTGTGGCATACGGATTTGATATGAGCAAAGCGGTTTCTGTTTTGGTAAATCTTGTGTCCGATTCGGTAAAGGAAACACCCCAGTTTAGCTTGGTTAAGGATACTACGCTCAATTTTTATAGCGCCATGCCCGATAGCACACAGCAAAAAATGAACGCCGCCGAGATAGCGCTGGCCAGCAGCAGTGATTTGACGGTGCATATGAACCTGAAAAAGAGCATCATGAAAGTGGCAATTAATCACACTGCAAAAAATGCAGCCGATCTTAAATATTACCTTCAAAATGTGTCGAAAATTGCGCTTAACAGTCAGATCAGCGCTTTTTCAAACAATCCTAAAACAAATAAGGCCCTTGATGCTAAACAGATGGTAGTAGGACAGGATTATTATTCGTACGATATAACTCCCCATAAATTTTACCGGATAGTTGATAAAGCTAAGTTCAACGCGTTTTTAAAAAAAACGCAGTCAACCTTCATGATGGCCAAAGCTATGCTGATAGATATGCCTTATAAAGTGATACTAAATTTTGCGAAACCGATAAAAAAACTCAATAACTCAAAAGCAGTACTCTCTGCCGACAGGCRAAGTGTTACGCTGGTTACCAATATGGATGAGGTGATTAAAAACCCATCTGTTATGAACCTGAAGATTGATTTTTAATAGATGAAGTGGTATAAAATCCCAGACATAAAAGACATCAACAAACCCTTCATTAAAAAAGTCAAGGCAGGCACCAAAAGCATATGCCTTGTTGGTTTTGAGGGCGAAATATATGCAATAGCGGCTATTTGTCCGCATGCTGGTTTTGACCTGAGTGAAGGGTTATGCGTTAAAGGGAAAATTGTTTGTCCTTATCATCGTTACACCTACAATTTGGCCACCGGAAAAGGAGGGGAAGGGCAGAATGATTTTGTAGAAACTTATGAGGTTGATATTAGAGAAAATGATATTTATGTTCGTATCAGTTCCGTTTGGGATAAAATAAAGCAGGCATTTAAATAATTGTAGTTGATTGGGTTTGGATATTCCATCACATAACCCAATCAATCACCAGCTTAACTATACACCTCTTTATTTGCCGAAGCCAAAGTATTCTTCAATAAGCCTATAATAGTCATTAAACCTACACCACCCGGTACCGGGGTTATCCATGACGCTTTGGGCGCCACATTTTCAAAGTCGACATCGCCATACAGCTTAAAGCCAGATTTTGTTAGGGCGGATGTTTCACGGTTCATACCTACATCTATAACTACCACACCATCTTTAACCATATCGGCAGTAATGAAATTCTTTTTACCTATAGCTACAATCAGGATATCGGCATCTAACGTGAATTTTTTAATATCGGGTGTACGGCTGTGGCAAATGGTAACTGTACAGTTGCCCGGTGTTGTATTACGGGCCATTAAGATACTCATGGGCGAGCCTACAATATTGCTCCTGCCAACTACTACACAATGCTTGCCAACGGTATCAATGCCATATTCCTTAAGCATCAGGGTGATGCCATAGGGCGTAGCTGGTATAAATGAGGGCAGGTTGCGTTGCATGCGCCCTAAATTAACCGGGTGAAAGCCATCCACATCTTTGCGGTGGTCGATACGCTCAGTTACTTTTTCAGGGTCGATGTGTTTGGGCAGGGGGAGTTGTACAATAATACCATCGATATCGGCGTCGGCATTTAATTCTTCTACTTTTTTTAGTAACTCGTCTTCTGTAACTGTATCTTCAAAGCGCACCAGGGTTGATTTAAAACCTACCTTTTCACAATTTTTAATCTTGCTGGCCACATAGGTTTCGCTGCCGCCGTCATGGCCCACCAAAACTGCAACCAAATGCGGTTGCCTGCCGGTTTCTGCCAATATTTTAGCTGCCGCTTCGGCTATTTCAATCTTAAGTTTTTCTGATACGTATTTTCCGTCGAGTAATTGCATATAGCCCCCTAACCCCCTAAAGGGGGAACGATAGTGTATAATTTTATATTATCAGCCAACCTTGCTTATCAAAAAGCTCCCCCTTCAGGGGGCTGGGGGGCTTAATCTAATTTCAAAACCGCCATAAACGCCGATTGTGGTATCTCTACGTTCCCAACCTGGCGCATGCGTTTTTTACCTTTTTTCTGTTTTTCTAATAGTTTACGTTTACGGGAAATATCACCGCCATAACACTTGGCGGTAACATCCTTACGCAAGGCTTTAACTGTTTCGCGGGCAATGATCTTGGCACCTATGGAAGCCTGTATAATGATCTCAAACTGCTGGCGGGGAATAAGCTCTTTCAGTTTTTCGCAGATCTTTTTACCAAAATCATAGGAGTTTCCCCTGAATATCAATGATGATAATGCATCAACAGGCTCGGCATTTAAACGGATATCCAAACGCACCAGGTCCGACTGTCGGTAACCTATCTGGTGATAATCAAATGAAGCGTATCCTTTTGAAATGGTTTTTAGCTTATCATAAAAATCAAATACGATCTCGCCCATTGGCAGTTCAAATACCAGTTCCACACGATCGGAAGTCAGGTACGACTGGTTGACTATAGAACCGCGTTTTTGGATACAAAGCGACATTACCGGCCCAACATAATCAGATTTGGTGATGATAGTCGCCTTAATATAGGGCTCCTCAACAAAATCTATTTTACTTGGATCGGGCAGATCTGATGGATTATTTACGATGATCGGT
>NZ_JBFUKF010000324.1:0-5708 GCF_056400985.1 Mucilaginibacter sp. P4_G9
GAATTAATACGTTGAACCCTCTCAAAATTTCTCCTCATAAGCTTGTGCTCCCGGTGTTTCCAGCTTATAATGTTTTACCTGGCCGGGACCTTCAAACTCAAACCTGATGCCTACAACACGGCCAATGCTGTGTTTTTGCTCTACATCCATAATCTGTTTATTATTGAGGAAAATTTTTAAGCGACGGTTTTTTACACAGCATTTTAAGTTTTGGAACCGGGTAAAATCACAACCGAAGGCACTCAGGTCGTGATCTTTGCCATCTATCCAATTATAGCCGGTTAAAATACCTATATCGGCAATGCAGCCTTTGTTTACTATGGGTATAATAATAGCTGCCCCGGCTCCTAAAATTGTCAGGTCGGCTTTACCGCAAACAGATTGCCCTGTGGTTGAGGTGTTGCGCAAAGTACATTCGAGCACAAAATCATCTGCCCTGATGCCGGGGAATTCGCGCACGTTCGAAAACTTTACCCAGGTATTATTAAACACAGGTACGCCAAGCTTTTGCTGCATAACCTCACCCGAAATGCCCATATAACCTTGTCCTTTTATTTCGCCTGGCGATAGGTATACCGGTACTGGAAAATGGTCAACAATGCCTATCCAGCCCTTGGTTTTGATGAATACGGTGCTTTCTTTTTTAATCTGATTATCCACTATCAGCTTTGCTAAAAAATAGCCGGGATGATAATAGATGGATGTATACTGTTTACCATTTCCGGGTACCCGTTCGCGCCGGCTCGGATCCCAGGATTGCTGGATAAAAACACTGTCCGAGTTAAAAACAGACGCATCGTACTGAAATACTACAGAGTTTGGCAGCCCATCGGATACCTTTTTACTGCTGAATTTTACGCCTGATAAGTCGATAGGTTTTTTCCTTTTCATGCTGATAAAATAAAGGCTGCCAAGTACAAGCAGGAAACTCCCTATAAGCCAGACATATTTATATGGTTTTTTTGGAGAAGTTATTATGATTTCCTGGCCGGTTACGATGGGTGCTGCAGGCTGTTCTATAACACCGTTAACCTGGTGATGTTGCCTGAAATCGCGCCAGCTGGTATAATCAAGAAAACGGGCCAGCGCGTTGAGAGTAGCTGCCGTAGGGAAGCTTTCGTAACGCACTTTTCCCCAGATGCGTTTAAGGGTTGATATGCTTAACTGCACTTTGGTTTTTTCAAATATCTGTTTGCTTAGCTGTTCAAAATCGCTGTTACCCCAAATATTGCTATCTCTCCAGTTCAAGGCTTGTTCAATTAGCTGCCGGCATAACAAAAGCAATTGTTTTTCTTTTTCCATAGGTTTGTCAGGTGGATGATGCGGTATCTAAAAATGCAAAAAAGGTTTGAACAAACTTGAACAAAACTTGAAATGCTTTTGAAGCTTTATTATGAGCGCAATTTGCAAGTTTTGCTAAAGTTAAAATCTAAACTCATGAAGAACAATATTTTATTCGCGCTCTTTTTACTCATTACACTCTTTTGTAATGTGGGTTACGCACAGCAAAATGGCACCTATGATCTTAACAACTTATTGAAACAAAATAAACTGGTGATAACTCCCCGCCAAAGTGTAACCGAACTTGCCGATGGCACTAAGCAGGGCCTATCCTGTAATGGCATTGTATGGCTTAAGGGGACCAGCTTTAAAACCGGCATAATTGACATTGACCTAAGGGGCAAGGATGTTTTCCAGCAAAGTTTTTTGGGCATTGCTTTTCATGGTATTGATACCATTACTTACGATGTCATTTATTTCAGGCCCTTTAATTTCCAGTCGCCTGATACATTGAGGCGAAAGCATACTGTTCAATACATTAGTATGCCCGATTATACCTGGGACAGGCTGAGAAAAGAACATCCCCTGGTATATGAAAATGCGGTAAACCCATTCCCGCTTGCAACCGCCTGGTTCCATGCGCGTATTATAGTAAAGGCTTACGAAATTGTTGTTTATGTGGATAATTCTACCAGCCCCTCCCTTACAGTTAAAAAGCTAAATAACAGGCAGGATGGTCTCATCGGCTTATGGGCAGATGGATTAACAGGCGACTTTGCCAATCTTGTGATTAAATAAAATCAATACAAACCTCATTAAAATTTATCGTTATGAAAAAGCTATTGTTAATATCCATTCTCTTTGTGGCTATTAAGGTTTCTGCCCAGCAACAATACCAGGTACATGATCTTTCTGTCATCAAACCTAAAGAGTGGATCATTCCCAAAAATGATACGCTTGATTATGAATTTGGCGCCTACCTGGGCCAAAAGGCGCTGTTAATAAAACGGATGATTGGTAACTATAAATCGGCCAGCCTTGCTTATCCAAAAAACTTAAACTTCAGGAATGGCATCATCGAGTTCGATCTTGCATTCGCAGGCAAAGGGAATGGTTATATTGGCCTTGCCTTCAGAATAAAAGATGCCCATCATTACGAAACAGTGTACTTCAGGCCTTTATCATCAGGTACTATCAACGCTATACAATACATGCCCGAAAAGAAGGCCGAGTTTAACTGGTGGGATTATGAAGCAAATAAATACCAGGCCAATGCCATACTGCCGCACAATGACTGGTTTCATGTAAAAGTTGTGGTTAAGGACAGCAAAATGGAAGTTTATGTAAATAATGCAGCTAAACCGTCAATGACATATGCTTCGCTCGATCCATCTTTAAAAAGTGGTTCCGTAGGTTACTGGCATGGTAACTCATCTTTGGGTGCTTACAAAAATTTGGTAGTAAAGGCACTCAAATAGCGTGTTAGATATGGTGTTTCCACATGGATTATCCGGTTTCTGAATTACTAAAATGTTGTAGCGGGAATTAAAGTAACCCTTGTTCTTTAGGCTGGTGTTAAATTATGTGCTTAAAATCTCAATCAAAATTTGCAACTTTAGCACCAGCCAAATTTACATCTGATGAAATTCAAAATCCTGCCAGTATTGTTATGTACTGTATGCTTTACCGGTATAAGTTTTTTAAGCTTAGCCCAGTCAAATTTCAAACCACAAAAGGAGCTTTTAGCTACCATAAAAAAAACCTTTACCGATGCCGGCGCTCAATATAAATTCCTGGCGAAGCAGATAGGGCCGGAGGAATTTCCTAAAACCTATCACCCAAATACAAACAAGCAGGAAAACAGCAATTCGGACTGGTGGTGCAGTGGGTTTTATCCGGGTAGTTTGCTGTATTTATACCAGGAAAGTAAGGACCAGGCTTTGCTTACCGAAGCAAACCGCGTGATGGGTGTTTTAACTAAGGAGCAGTTTAACACGCATACACATGACTTGGGCTTTATGATGTACTGCAGTTTTGGAAATGCCAACAAAATTGAGCCAAAGCCGGAGTATAAACAAATACTGATTAACAGTGCAAAATCCCTTTCTACAAGGTTTAACCCAACAGTAGGCTGTATCAAATCATGGGATTCAAAACCGGGCGATTATTTGGTGATCATTGATAATATGATGAACCTGGAACTGCTGTTTTGGGCAACGCGCGAAACTGGTGATCCCAGCTATTATAAAATAGCGGTTACCCACGCCAATACTACCATGAAAAACCATTTCAGGCCCGATTATAGCTCATACCACGTGATTAATTATGATGCCCAAACAGGAGCGGTAAAGGAAAAGAAAACCGCCCAGGGCTTCGCCAATGAATCGGCATGGGCCAGGGGCCAGTCATGGGGCCTGTATGGATACACCGTGATGTACCGCGAAACACATGACAAAAAATACCTGGATCAGGCTCAAAATATTGCCCATTTTATATTGACTAACCCCAATCTGCCAGCCAATAAGATTCCATATTGGGATTATAATGCCACTAACATTCCTGATGCACTTAAAGATGCTTCGGCAGCATCTGTCATGGCTTCGGCCTTGCTGGAGCTTTGCAGGTACAGCGACGTAAAAAACGGGCAGGAGTATTTTAGCGTAGCCCAAACCATATTGAAAACGCTTTCTGCCCCGCCTTACATGGCTGCTGCCGGCACCAATGGTGGTTTTATTTTACAGCATAGCGTAGGACATTTCCCTGCAGGCACAGAAATTGACGTGCCTTTAACCTATGCAGATTACTATTTTATAGAGGCCATGCTGCGTTACCAGGCATTCGGCCCAAAAAAATAACTTAAATTTAGCTGGATAAAATAAAAAAATGGCATTAGGCAAGGGTAGGTTAGAAGCTTTCAGCGATGGCGTTATTGCCATTATTATTACCATAATGGTATTGGAGATGAAGGTGCCACATGGCGATAGCATTGAATCATTAAAGCCGCTTATACCTGTTTTAATAAGCTATATTTTGAGCTTTATTTACGTTGGTATTTACTGGAATAATCATCATCATATGTTTCAGGCCGTTCATTCAGTTAACGGTGGGATTTTATGGGCCAATCTGCATTTGCTTTTCTGGCTATCGTTAATACCATTTGTTACTGGTTGGATGGGCGAAAATCATTTTGCCAGGGGGCCGGTAGCTTGTTATGGTTTTGTACTAACAATGAATGGCATCGCATATTCTATTTTAGTACGAAAACTTATCCATCACCATGGGGGGAATTCTTTGATTGCCGAGGCCTTTGGCGAAGACTGGAAAGGAAAGATATCTGTCGGCATCTATGCAATAGCTATTGGTGTAAGCTGGCTAAACACGATAGCAGCCTTTGCATTGTATGTTATTGTAGCCGGCATCTGGTTTATTCCCGATAAAAGGATTGAAAAGAAACTCGCTCAACAGGATGCGGAGAGTTGATTTAACTATTAATTATAATTACCTCTGTTTCAGAAATAATGTAATTTAAACACGCTTTATTGGTAAAAAAGTATAAACTATTTTGCAACTTCGCGGTTGTAGTAGTGTTTTTGCCTAAGTTATATTGTGTTGTAAGTTTAAATTTTTAACCATTATTTGCCACTACTTTACGTTTACTTATGTTGGATATTGCTTATGATCATAAGCTCGATTTGCCTACAAAAGCAAATAAGCTTCATCATGAAAACGAATTGCTTTTAAAGGTAGCAGCCGGTGATGAGCATGCTTTTCGCCAGCTGTTTACCGCATACCATCAGCAATTGGGTATTCATATTTATCGCATTACTAACTCTGCCGAGCTGGCAGAAGAAGTTGTACAGGATGTGTTTTTAAAAATATGGATGACCCGCGAAACCCTTGGTAATATTGACGATTTTAAGGCTTACCTTTTTGTTATATCCAAAAACCATGCGCTCAACTGCCTTAAAAAACTGGCGAAGGAACGAATACAAATAAAAAGACTGGAGCAGGGCAGCATAGGAATGTTAAATGCAGAGCAGGATTCGGGTATGTATTATAATTTACTGGATGAAGCCATTGATCACCTGCCTCCGCAACAGCAAAAAGTTTACTTACTAAGCAGGCATAACCGCCTTAAATATGCCGAAATAGCCGATCAGCTTAAACTCTCCCGCGAAACGGTAAAAAAATATCTGCAAATAGCTACCACATCAATCACCGATTATGTGCGCACCCACCTGGAGGCTTTTACACTAATTTTAATAGCGATAAAAACTTTTTTAATTTTTTTTAAAAACCAATAGCCCCTTTTTTACAGGTTTTGTTGTCTTGTATGCGAGTTCGACCCCAACTCCTTTTACCAATTTAAAATTTATGAACTAACATCTACCTGTATGAGTGCATTTAATGCAAGGCTTACCTACCTT
>NZ_JBFUKF010000325.1:0-5695 GCF_056400985.1 Mucilaginibacter sp. P4_G9
GTTTAAACGCTGCTTACCAGTTAAAAAAACTGGGTTTAAAAAGCACGGTATACGAAGCATCTTCACGCACCGGCGGGCGGATGTTTACCATTAAAGATAAATTTGGCAAAGGCATCACCACCGATCTGGGCGGCGAATTTGTTGATACAGACCATACAGAGATAATTCAGCTCGCAAATGAGTTAAATGTTGATTTTTATAATCTAAAACTCGATAAACTTGATCCAAAAACCTTTTATTTTGATGGAAAACACCTAAATGGCGAAGACCTTAAAAGAGCCATCCATCCGTTTGTCCGGCTGATAGAAAAAGATGTAAAATCATTACCCAGGCAAATAAATTTTACCACGGCAACCTCGTTTCAACACTTCGATAACCTTTCTATCTCCGAATACATAAACAGCATTGGCATAACAGGTTGGCTAAATAAATTGCTAAACGTAGTACTCACAATGGAGTATGGCATGGAAACTTCGGAGCAATCTGCTATCAACTTCCTCATCATGTTTACCGAACCCATATCTGCCGAAAAAGAGTATGAATTGTTTGGTGATGAGCATGAGGTATTTAAAATAAAAGGCGGCAGTCAGCACTTAACCGATAAAATATACCAACAGGTAAATGACCGCGTTTTATTGGGGTATAAGCTTACTGCCATTAGCCAAACTAAAACAAAAAAATACCAACTCAGCTTTGATTATAAAGGCATAATAAAAAGAGTGATAGCCGATTACGCGATCATAGCTATCCCATTCAGCATACTCCGAAAGATAAAATTTGATATACCCATGCCCCCTGAAAAACGAAAAAGTATTGATGAATTAGGTTATGGCAACAGCGGCAAGTTCATTATGGGCGTAAACACTAAACCCTGGCGTAAAGCGGGTAAAGCCGGCTATACATTTACCGATCTTGAATTTGGCTGCGGATGGGACAGCAGCCAGATGCAGTCAGAAACAGAAGGCAGCTTTACCCTTTTTGGCGGCGGCCATATTATCAATACCCTTTGTAATGAAAAAAATGAGGAACTGGCAGCCCGGATAGTACCACAATTGGATAAAGTTTATCCTGGTGTACTGAAAGACCACAACGGTAAAACTGTTAAGTTTTGCTGGAGCCAATATCCATATACCACGGCCGGATACAGTACCTTTAAAAAGGGCCAGTGGAGCACTATTGCCGGTTGGGAAGCAATACCAGTAGGCAATATTTATTTTGCCGGCGAGCATGTAAGCCTTACCTGCCAGGGCTATATGAACGGTGCAGCCCAAACCGGCAGGATGGCTGCAGAAATGGTAGCCAAAGCAAGCAAAAGAAGCTTTAAAAATAAGCTGATTATGAAAGAAGTATAAAATTACAACCATGGACAATTCGCAGGAATTATTAGAGAGAAGAAAAAAGTGGGTACCTAACGCTATTGGGATCTTTAACCCATCAACAGCGGTAAGTGCCAGCGGTGCTATTATTATTGATGCCAATGGGAACGAAATGATTGATTTTGCCGGCGGTATTGGTGTAGTAAACGCCGGGCATTGCCCCCCTCCGGTTATAGCTGCTATTGCAGAACAGGCGGCTAAAATGATCCATTGCAGCTTTAACGTGGCTACCTATGATCTTTACCTGCAACTGGCCGAGAAACTGGCTACCCTGTTACCGCATGGTGAAAACACTAAGGTAATGCTCACCAATTCGGGTGCGGAGAGTGTGGAGAACGCTATAAAAATTGCACGGCAGGCTACCGGTCGCCCGGCAATAATAAGTTACGAGTGTGGTTTCCATGGGCGTACGATGATGGCCATGACACTTACATCAAAGGTTGGATACAAATTGGGTTGTGGCCCTTTTGCTCCTGAGGTTTACCGAATTCCCTTCCCTGATCATTACCGCTATGGGAATGGTTTAAGTCTTGATGAATTTTCTGATGTTCATTTGCGCGAGCTGGAAACATTTTTCCATACCAATGTACCGGCCGAGCAGGTTGCAGCCATCATCATTGAACCTGTGCAAGGCGAAGGTGGTTTCAATGTTGTGCCCCCAAAATACCTCCGGGGTTTGCGTGAGGTTTGTGATAAGTATGGCATTATGCTGATACTCGACGAAGTGCAAAGCGGTTTTGGCCGTACCGGAAAATGGGCCGCTTATGAGCATTACGGTGTAACGCCCGATATATCCACCTGGGCAAAATCAATGGGCAGTGGTATGCCAATAGGTTGTGTTATTGGCAGGGCGCATATTATGGATAGCTGTAAACCATCAACTATTGGCGGCACTTACCCCGGCAACCCGGTTTGCTGCGCGGCTTCACTGGCAACGCTGAAATATATGGAGGAGATAGATATCAATGCGCTTGGTACAAAAGTAGGCGATATTGTACGCAGCCGTTTTAATGACCTCAAATCAAAGTTCAGCGCAATCGGCGATGTACGCGGCCTGGGCGCTATGATGGCATTTGAGCTGATAAAGGATAATGCCCCTTTTAACCCTGATGATGGATTATGCAAAAAGCTAATAGGCTATTGTGCCGATAATGGTTTGATCGTGATCAACGCGGGGGTAAACGGCAATGTGATTAGGGTGTTGAGTCCGCTGGTTATTGATGAGGCTTTATTAAACAGAGGCCTTGATATTATTGAAAATGGATTAGCTGAATTATCGGCTTAAACTAAATTATAAACCAATTGTGAAATTATTATGTCGCTAAAGGCTTACGAAGTTTTAAAACTTCACAAGTCTATTTACGGCAGGCTTAAACAGATCAACTATGAAACAACAATTCATCAACGGGGAATGGGTAGCTGCGATTGATAAACAGGAGATGGATTTGATCGATCCGGCTACCGAAAAGGTAATTGACAGGCTAAGTTCCGGCAATGCCAATGATTGCCGGGAGGCTATTGATGCAGCACATAAAGCTTTTGCATCATGGAGTAAAACAACACCTTATCAGCGGGCCGAGATCTTAAAAAAAGCCGCTAATTATTTGCGGGAGAACCTGGAGATCATTGCACATGACATGGTAATGGAAAGTGGCAAACCCCTGCCCGAAGCTAAGGGAGAATGGGCTGTTGCAGCAAACCTGTTTGAGTGGTATGCCGAAGAAGCCAAGCGCAGCTATGGCCGCGTTATACCAACCAACCGCCCGGATAAACGTAGTTCGGTAATTTACCAGCCAATGGGGGTTATAGGTGTTATTACAGCGTGGAATTTCCCGGCCTATAACCCGGCACGGGCCTGGGCTGCAGCTTTAGCGGCCGGTTGCACTGTTGTGGCCAAACCCTCAGAAGAAACTCCCCTGTCGGCTTTTAACATGGTTGACGCTTTGGTAAAAGCCGGGTTACCAAATGGCGTGCTGAATGTTGTTATAGGCGATGCCGTTGCTATAGGGGATGAAATGCTTAACAATCGCCAGCTTAAAAAAATAAGCTTTACGGGCAGCACCCGCGTGGGTAAAATATTAATGGATGGCGCGTCGCGTACGCATACCAAACTGTCACTTGAGCTTGGGGGCAATGCACCTGTATTGATATTCGATGATGTGGATGTCGATGCTTTAGCTAGGGTAACGGCGATAGCGCGTTTCCGTAATAACGGGCAGGTTTGTACATCACCACAGCGGTTTTATGTACATAAAAATATTTATGAGCAGTTCGCTGAAGCTGTTACAGGGTATGTAAGTAAATTAAAAGTGGGTAACGGATTTGAGGAAGGCGTGAATGTTGGCCCCCTGATCACCAAAAAACAACGGGAAAGTGTACTTGACCTGGTAAATAAAACCCAAACAGAAAACGCGGAGATCATGACGGGTGGTATAGTCCCCGCCCACTTGCAACAGGGCTATTTTTTACAACCCGCGGTTATTGGCAACCTGAAACAAACATCTGTATTGGCCCAAAATGAGATCTTCGGACCAGTACTGCCACTGTTTGTTTTTGACGACCTGGATGACGCCGTCACCAAAGCCAATGATACCGAGTATGGGCTTGCATCCTACATATTCACCAATAATTTAAAAACATCCATTTACGCCTCTGAGCGATTAGAATTTGGCATAGTGGGGATCAACGAATGGGCGCCTCATGGAACAGAATCTCCCTTTGGCGGATGGAAATACAGCGGCCAGGGGCATGAAAGCGGTAGCGAGGGATTGTATGAATACATGGAGAAGAAACTGATAAGTACAGGTGGATTATGATTAAACTCCAGCCATGTTGAGGAGGAAATGACAGATCGGCGAAAGACTTACGAAGTTTTAAAAACTTCGTAAGTCTGGGATTCTACAACGACGAAGCAATCGCGGACTATGCAAGACGAACTTAAACAGGTTACGGTTGCCACACTGCGCCCGCAATGACATCGAGAATAAATAAACAAATAAAATAACAAACTAAACACATGGGTTACGGGGCACTTGCATTAATTCCGCCACTGGTAGTAATTGTACTGGCTATTGCATTAAGGGCATCATTTGAAGCATTGCTGCTGGGGTGTATTGCCGGCTTTATTATCATTGGCTTTCATGACCACACCAATTTCTTCACCGGTTTTATTGCCAGTTTTTACAAGGTAATGGAGGATGAAAGTACAGTATGGGTGATACTGGTTTGTGGTTTATATGGCTCACTCATCGGTCTTATGGTTAAAAGCGGGGGTGCCATGAAGTTTGGTGAGGATGCCCTTAAATATATCAAAACAAAAAAGACCGCCTTATTTGGCACATGGGCATTAGGCCTGTTTATTTTCCTGGATGATTATTTAAGCGCGCTTACGGTAGGTGTCACCATGAAAAAGATAACAGATCATTTTAAAATATCGCGGGAGTACCTGGCTTATATCGTTAACACCACATCGGCCCCGTGGTGTGTTATTGTCCCGCTTTCCACATGGACAGTTTTTATTGGGTCGATATTGGAAAAATGCAAGTTTGCCGCCCAGGGGCAGGGTAATCATGTATACTTATCAGTTATTCCTTATGTGGCTTATGGCTGGGTATCTGTGCTGCTTATCCCACTGGTAATTATAGGGGCAATACCCATAATTGGCCGGATGAAAAAAGCCGAATTAGTTTTAGCCAACCACATTATAGCCCTGCCGGCAGAGCCCGAAGAGATCATCATCCAGTCACCAGGATTTGAAACGGAAAAAAAGCCGAGTTCTTTGTTTTTTATCCTGCCACTTGCTGTTACCCTGGTTTGTACTTTTTTAATGAATTACGATGCACTTAAGGGTATAATGGTTGGTGTTGCGTTCACCTTTGTTTATTACCTCATTATAAAGCTTGGCACCTTTCAGCAATTGAGCGAAACTGTTTTTTCTGGCTTTAACAGCATGATATATGCCCTGGCCCTCGTTATCATGAGTTATGTTTTAAAAGATGTTGGTGATAAAATGGGATTGACAGATTATGTGATCAATGGCGTAAAACCTTATATCAATAAAGAGCTGTTACCTGTTATTATTTTTGTATCCATATCGCTTATCACTTATTCTACCGGCTCGTCATGGGGAGTTTACGCGGTGGTTATACCTATAGTAATCCCACTGGCACACACTTTGGGTGCAAACGTATTAATGAGCATTGGAGCCGTAGTAAGCACAGGCGTGTTTGGCTCAAATGCCTGTCTTTATAGTGATGCAACCATATTAACATCACAAAGTACCGATGTAAGCAACCTCAAACATTCCTTTTCACAATTAC
>NZ_JBFUKF010000326.1:0-5637 GCF_056400985.1 Mucilaginibacter sp. P4_G9
GTTCAAAAGGATCTTGCGGTTTTAGGTTTGCCAGGCGAGGTTGCGGTATATTTTCCGTATTCCTATTCGTTTGCCGGGCAGGTTATCATTATAGATGCCAGCAAGGTAAAACCCATTGATAAAAGCGCCGCCGACATCATGAAATTCGTGATATCAGGCGGGGTAAGCGGCTTGGATTAGGCGGTTTTTACCGTCGTTGCCTTTGCGGCAGGTACTTTCTTAAAACTTCTTATTGCCAGCAATACGCTGATCAGCATTAAAACCGCCCCAAGGATATATGGTGCTCCCGGAAAGTATATACTAATACCACGGTGTGTAAACAGGTGGAATACCGAACTCATCAGCAATGGCCCGATAATGACCGCCACACTGGTTAAACTGGTTAATGAGCCTTGTAGCTCGCCCTGCTCTTTAGGGGATACTGTGCCTGTGATAAGCCCCTGCAAAGCCGGCCCGGAAATGCCGCCAAGGCAATAGGGGATCATATACAGATACATTAACCAGCCATGGTTTACAAAAGCGATAAGCGTTAAACCGATGGTATAAAATAGCAAACCAGCTACAATATTTTTTTCCTGCCCAAATTTGGGTATGGTCCATCTTATCAATCCACCTTGTATGGCTACCAGTACCACGCCTATAAAGATACCCAGAGTTCCGATGCTGGGGAGCGTCCAGCTAAATTTCTCTATTAAAAAAAATGATAATACATATTCAACAGCTTTTTGTGCCACATAAACCAATGCAAATGCGCCAACTAAGCCACTGAGGGCAGGGTATTTGGTAAGGCTGCGCAATGAACTTATTGGGTTTGATTTTTTCCACTCAAATCTTCGCCTGTTTTTAAGGCTTAATGACTCCGGCAATACAAAATATCCGTAACCGGCATTAACCAAGGCAAAAGCTGCCGCCGCCATAAAGGGTAGTTTAACATTTAGTTCGCCAAGGTATGCACCCAAACCAATGCCTAAAATGAAGCCCAAACCAGATGCTGCGCCAACTAAACCAAAATTAGCGGCACGGTTTTTTCCCGTGCTGATATCGGCAATGTAGGCGGTTGCCGTTGAGGTACTTGCCCCTGTAATGCCGGCTATAGTTCGACCAACAAAAAGCCAGCCTATGGTAGGGGCAAAGGCCATAAAAATATAATCGATACCAAAACCAAGTAATGAGCTTAACAATATGGGCCGCCGGCCATACTGGTCGCTCAAATTACCCAAAATCGACGAGAACAGAAACTGCATGGAAGCATACGTGAAGGTTAAATAACCACTATATTGGGTAGCCGTGCTTACATCCACATGCCCCAAAGTTTCCAGTAACTTAGGCATCACAGGAATAATAACTCCTAAACCAAGCACATCAATAAACAGCGTAACAAATATAAAGCCCAGCGCCGCCGATTGCTTTTTTTTAGGTTTTTCAGTCATTAATTTGATAAATGAATAATCGTTATAAAAGTTTTAGAATAAGTATAATAAATTGGTTACAAAAGGGCAATTATGATATTTAGTATTAAGGTGACTTCTTTTTAAAACTCCTGATAGCCAATAATGCACTCACCAGCATCAGCAAGGCACCCAATATAAATGGCGCGCCGGGCAAATAAAGATGATTTTTAAAATTGGTAAAATAATAAAACAGGGTAGTCATTATCCAGGGGCCAAATATAGAGCTTAAGCTCATGAGGCTGGTTAAGCCACCCTGCAATTCGCCCTGTTCATTGGCGGGTACCTGGTTGGTCATTAAGCCCTGCAGGGCGGGCCCTGCAATACCGCCCAGCGCATAAGGAATCATAAACACAAACATCATCCAGCTTTGGGTAGCGAAGGCAAATAGTATCAACCCAAAGCTATAAAATAATAAACCTGTCCAGATGCTGCGTTCCAGGCCTAATTTAGGTAAAGCAATGCGGATAAGTCCGCCCTGTACCAGGGCTATCATCAGGCCGACAAAACCTAATGAGTATCCAATCAAATCCTCACTCCATTTAAATCTTTCAATGGTAAAAAATGTCCATATACTTTGAACCGATTGGGCAGCAAAGTAAAGCAGAAACAAAGAGACGGCCAGGCCGATAACCGATGGATATTTCCTGAGCTGTAATAAAGAACCAAGCGGATTAGCTCTCTTCCACTGAAATGGACGGCGATGTTCAACCGAAAGTGATTCGGGCAGGATGAAAAACCCATAGGCTGCGTTTAACAATGCCAGCCCAGCGGCAGCAAAAAAAGGATAATGAACATTCCATTTACCCAAGATTCCGCCTAATACAGGACCGATAATAAAGCCAATACCGAAGGCAACCCCGATGAGCCCGAAATTTTGAGCCCGTTTTTCGGGCGTGCTGACATCTGCGATGTATGCCGAAGCCGTAGTAAAGCTTGCCCCCGTGATCCCCGCAATAGTTCGGCCTACAAATAACCAGCCTATAGATGGGGCAAAGGCGAGGAAAAGATAATCTACCCCAAAACCTAAAAGCGAGATTAGCAAAATTGGTCTGCGCCCATATTTATCGCTAAGGTTTCCAATAGCGGGCGAAAACAGGAATTGCATTACAGAATAGGCCAGCAACATCAACCCCGAATACAGTGAGGCTTCGCTTAGTGAACCATGTATAAGTTTTTCTATCAGCGCGGGCATTACCGGTATAATGATGCCAAAACCAATAACATCTATCAGCATGGTAATAAAAATAAAGCCTAATGCAGCCTGTGGTTTAAGTTTGGCAGGTTGATCCATAGCCGCAAARTAACGATAAATTGTTACCGGGAGGATAATAACTTTCAGAAAAATCAGACCCCGCAGTTAAAGAATACCTATTCTCCCGTTTCAAAATCATTGCTATTTTTTTTATGTTTGAAAAGTTTTGGCAAATCATAATGCCTTGAAATGATTAACCTTTACCTCAATACTTTTCAATGACAACAACCATTAAAAACAGAATAACGTCTATTGATTTTCTTCGCGGTACCATCATGATCATCATGGCGCTTGATCATGTAAGAGATTACTTGTATTACGGCTCGTTTTTGTTTGATCCGCTCGACCTGGAAAAAACCACTGGCGCATTATTTTTTACCCGGTGGATAACGCATTTTTGTGCACCTATATTTGTGTTGCTTGCCGGTACATCGGCATTTTTAATGAGCCGGAAGAAAAGCAAAGCAGAATTGTCCGTTTTCCTTTTAAAGCGCGGCCTTTGGCTGGTGTTTCTTGAACTTGTTGTAGTAAATTTTGGCTGGAATTTTAATATCACCTTTCCCATGCTGTTGTTTATTACTATATGGGCATTGGGGATAAGCATGATCGTACTTGCAGCGTTGATTCACCTCCCCAAAAAGCTGATCCTTGCTTTTTGTATCATACTTATATTCGGTCACAATTTGTTTGATGGGTTTCACGTAAATGGCAATACATTACCTGCTTTTGGCTGGTCGTTACTGCACGAGCAGCGCCCTTTTATGTGGCACCATGAACTTCTCTTAATCGGCTATCCTATAGTTCCGCTGGTTGCTATTATGCCCCTGGGCTATTGTCTTGGCCAGCTGTATGCCCCGGGGTTTGATGTGGAGAAAAGAAGAAAGATTCTCTTTATAATGGGTGCTTCGGCCATTGTGTTGTTTATACTGCTTAGGTTTAGCAATGTATACGGCGACCCTGTAAAATGGAGCGTTCAAAAAAATGCCTTTTTTACTTTCCTGTCGTTTATTAAAGTGAATAAATATCCACCCTCGCTGTTATATGTTTTAATAACACTTGGCGCCGCCTTTTTATTCCTGGCATTTACAGAAAAATTGCAAAACGCAGTTGTTAAAGTTGTATCGGTTTACGGCAGGGTACCTATGTTTTATTACCTCATCCATATTTACATCATTCACTTAATAGCTTTGGTGGCATCCGCGTTAACTCCCGGGCAAAACTGGAAAATCTGGCTCCTTGACCAGCCAATATGGTTTACAACAAGCCTAAAAGGGTACGGGTTTTCGTTACCGGTTGCCTACCTGGTATGGTTTATTATTGTGGCTGCATTATACCCCTTATGTAAACGTTATGATGCCTACAAACAGGCCCATAAAGAAAAATGGTGGCTAAGCTATTTGTAGCCGCTTATAGGCTGGGGCATCAAGTAAAAAGTATTGCATAAAAAATGCCGCCTTTTCTGTGGCGGCATTTTTTATGCGKATAATTTTAAAAGTTCGGTTTCAATACGTATTTGTTGTAGAAACGTGTAATGTGCTCAACAGCTTCTTCGGCTGTATCAACCACACGGTAAAGCATCAGGTCGTCGGAGTTGATGGTGTGCTGATCGTTCAGCATTTTTTCCTCAATCCAGCTAAACAGGCCTTTCCAGTAATCAATACCAACAAATATAATGGGGAACCGCGCAATTTTACCGGTTTGTATCAGCGTCATGGCTTCAAACGATTCGTCCATAGTGCCAAAACCACCAGGCAATATGATAAAGCCCTGCGAGTATTTCATAAACATTACCTTACGGATAAAAAAGTAATCAAACTCCATGATCTTATCCCTGTCGATATATTTATTGTGGAATTGCTCAAAAGGCAGCTCGATGTTTAAACCTACCGATTTACCCCCGTTTTCATAAGCGCCTTTATTAGCCGCTTCCATAATACCTGGGCCGCCGCCCGATATTACGCCATAGCCATGTTCGGTTAGCAGGCGGGCGGTTTCTTCGGCCAGTTTGTAGTACTTGTTGTCGTTATGGGTACGTGCCGATCCAAATATAGATACGCACGGGCCAATTTTTGCCAGTTTTTCGAAGCCGTCAACAAATTCGGCCATTATTTTAAATATCTGCCAGGAATCGGTAACCTTTATTTCCTGCCAGTTTTTGTTCTCAAATGCTTGTCTTATTTTATCGTCTCCGGTCATATCGTTTGTTTTGTAGTCCTTGTAATCCGAAAGTCGGGAAAGTCCGAAAGTCCGGAAGTTGTTTTTTTTCTTAGTCCGGAAGTCCGGAAGATGTTTATTTCAATGATAGTGTATTATTATTACTTATAAGCTGTGTGTCTTAAATACTTTCAGACTTTCAGACTTTCAGACTTTCGGACTTTCCGTCTTCCGGTCTTTCAGACTCGAGCTCAGCAATAAGCCGACAAATGTAATTAATCCGTTTACAATGATAAGTTCATTGCTAAAAACATATCCGCCTAAAAGTGTTTTTGATTCGGCGTTTAAAAAGTAACAGATGGCAGGCGAGGCCATGCAAATAAACGGTACCAGTTTGTCCTTAACCTGCCTGTTGCCCACAAATAACCCAAACGAATAAAGCCCTAATAATGGCCCGTAAGTATAGGATGCTACAGCGAATATGGCGCTCACTACAGCCTCATTGTTAATGGCATTAAATATAATGATGGTTAAAAACATGAGTCCCGAAAAGGCGATGTGTACGGTATGCCTGGTACCAACCTTCTTTTTGCTGTTCAAATCCTGGCTTTTGTTAAAGCCTAAAAAATCAACACAAAATGAAGTGGTGAGCGCCGTTAGGGCCGAATCGGTTGTGGCAAATGTAGCGGCTGTAAGCCCAAGCATGAAAACCATGGCCGGTACAATGCCTAAGTATTGCAGGGCGATGGTAGGGTACAGGTAATCGGTTTTATCTACATG
>NZ_JBFUKF010000327.1:0-6870 GCF_056400985.1 Mucilaginibacter sp. P4_G9
CCTTATAATGACACATTTACAAGTCGCTCATAATCAAGCTGCTTTTTGTATGATATAACCCAGTTTAGCTGCATTTTTTTGCAGACGTGCGATTATCCTTGCTGTCGTAATAGCCGGATCCTGCTGAACTTTGCTGGCATCATAAGCCTGTTTTTTGAGTACCATGTTGTAAAAGATCACAGCTATTTTTCGGGCGACTGCCTTGATAGCTTTCGCGGAGCCTTTCGTTGCCGCAAGTTTTCTATATTGCTGTCCTAACGGGCCTTTGCTTTGCCACAAACAGTTTGCTGCTATTCTGAACGCCTGTGTGGCCGGGTTGTGGGTTACCCGCTTTTCATATCCCACTATTCTGCCGCCGGTTATTTTAGGGCGTGGCGATAAGTTAAGCCAACTGGCAAAATGAGCAGCTGTCGGCCATT
The DNA here is from genome assembly GCF_056400985.1 of Mucilaginibacter sp. P4_G9. NCBI lineage: Bacteria > Pseudomonadati > Bacteroidota > Sphingobacteriia > Sphingobacteriales > Sphingobacteriaceae > Mucilaginibacter > Mucilaginibacter sp. P4_G9. The sequence goes on from NZ_JBFUKF010000327.1 coordinate 420, forward strand.
TGCTCATATCTGTTCCGGTTACCGACAAGATGGTCAGCAAGCTTATTTCATCAAGGCCTTCAACTGCTGTCAGGTCTACTCCAAATATAGCATACAGGTAATCCTTCAGGTTAAAGTGATATTGGTTCTTACGTACCGAACCCTGTCTTTTGTTAATCTTTGCAGGCATTGGAAGTTCATGTGGTAAGGTTTTTAACACCTGCTCGATATAGGTCTCATAATTCAACATCTGACTTTTAAAAAAATCATATTCTGTCAGTTTACATCGCAGGATAGTTACATGATGTTCCTGATATTCGCCTTTAAGGGAACTGAGCAGGTCTTCCTTACTTGCTTTTAGTAATTGATGATCTATATGGCTTAATAAGATTTGAGGATCAGTTATCCCGGAAGCGATCGCCCTGACCAGCTTCATCCCTGATACACCTTCTACATCGCTGATCAGGTGCTGAAATTTGATATTCATCACTGTCAGTACTTTTTGGATACTGTTCAGGACATTCTTCTTCTGATCCTGACAATGGCTTCTTTCGTGCTGAAAATCCCGCAGCTGCCGGTACGGAGCTTCTGCAATATGCGATGCCCGCAACAGGCCATGACTTAATAACTGGTGAAGCCATTGCGCATCCTGTACATCCGTTTTCTGTGCTGCAACGTTACGGTAGTGGCTTGGATTGATCATGACAACCTGGATACCCCGGGCCTGCAATAGGCCGAATAAGGTTTTCCAGTAAGAACCGGTCGATTCCATCGTCACGATCTCTACACCATGAGCCAGTAACAGGTCGGCCAGCCGGTGAAGCTGATCTGTGTAGCTTTCAAATTCGGCCAAATGGATCAGGTCCTGACGATCTGTATAAGAAACCATCATCAGCATGCTGCCCACATCGATACCTGCAGAACGGGGATAAAGTAATCCGAAACGCTCCATTCTTTTACCGTTGCTGCCTTGCGCTACGGTTTTCTTCTTGTTTTTCTTAGCTTTGCTCATCGTTTTTTAACAACAGGGCAAGCTCGGTCACTCTGAAAGTATCTAAGCTTATAAGCGCGGTAAACCATTATGATGGTCCCCAATGAATGTTTTTTGCAAAGAGTGACCGTCCCAAACTCGCAAACGGGCTCTGGTCGGCCCCAAGGGTTTATACGGGGTATGTAGCTTGCTCTGTTTTTTTGCAAGACTAACCTTTAGCAGCTATATAATCAACAAGTGTCATTACTGTTTTTTCCAGTTCAAGCTGGTAGTTACTCGCAATGACGGGCGGTATTTACATTCTGCCAGTATTCCTTGATTGCACCTATGGATGGTCTTTCAAGTCCGGATGTCTCGGAATTTTTAAGAAAAATCCTATCCAGGTCTGGATAAAGCCTGTCGCCAAGCTCCAAAAAAGTAAATAATCCATCACTCACTGCAGCCAGGTGCCCCAGCAGGTAATTACCTGTATTACGACCAGGCGCAGTTTGGGCTGCAAGCTGGTCGTCAGTAAGTTTATCCAACAAAGCATTTAAACGGGTATTTTGCAGTTCCCAGTTTGATATTGCCATTTTGACGAATAATTCCGTTGTTATTTCCTGTTGAGTTTCCATGGTGGGTGTTTATGTTTTTAATTATATGAGATGCATTTATTATGCTGAAGTTATTTTCCAGCCATCAAAAGGCTTAACAGTTGCACAATTTGGTGTTCCATCTTTTGCAGTCCCTGGTACCTTTGTTTCCAGGATTAATTTAGGGCCTGCATTAAGCTGATCAATAATTGCCCATGTAATGCCGGTTAATGGTATTTTGAGCCTTCTTGCCCAGGAGCCAATCTGCCCGGCCAAAGTTCCTATATCTAAATAAATAAAATTGTTTGGGTATGGGCCTTGTACGTAAGGGCTGCTGAATTTGGGCAAACTATCTTTTAACCTATCGCCTTTAATATTAACGGCTAAATGAAAATGCAGGTCTTCCGATTTGGATCGCTGCGTTTGTACAGTTTCATATATGCTACCCGATCCTTTTTGCAAACCAAAATCAACATTGGCAGGTGGCTTTTGTAGAATAATATGAAGAGATAATTCCATAGCAAATAAATTAAAGGGCCCTTAATGGTGATATGAAATAAAATAAGTGTCTCTCCAAAATAAATTGAAGAAACACTTATTTGTTTTATGCCACCAAGGTATTACTTATAAAGTAAACCCGTAATTCTTTGCCCATTTATCTTTGATCACGGCACGTGATTTTACAAATTCATGATCTGCACCCTGTGCAACGGCGTCCAATGGGTAACGCAAGGGGCGTTCGCCTTTATTGAGGTTAATAAGATCGACCACACCATCTGCAATGGTTTGCGGGTCCATTTTGTAATCGGCCATCTTGCCAAATAAAGCGCCACCCATTGCATTGAATGTATTGACAGCATCTTGTCCATAGGCGGCAATGATGTCTTCCTTATCGGCGTTCAAGCCTGTTTTGGTGCCATTATTCATTTCGGTTGGGTAAACACCGCTTTGTATTGACACATTCTCTATCCCATAAGTTTTCAATTCATGATTAAAACCTTCTGTTAACGACTCCATCGCGAATTTGGAGGCCATGTAAGGCACCATAAATGGCAGTGTGAAGCCGCTGGCACCAGTGGAAATATTAATGATAAGGCCATTTTTGTTTGCCCGCATGGAAGGAAGTACTGCATCATAAGTACGTAAAACTCCATAAAAGTTAACTTCAAACATTTTCTTTACCTGTTCAATAGTATATGCTTCTGCTAAGCCGTAACCTGTTATGCCTGCATTGTTCACCAATACATCAATTCTGCCATGTTTGGCCAAAGACTGAGCGAAAGCATTTTTTACAGATTCGTCACTGGTTACATCCAGCTCAACAACATCTACATTAGGTATTGCGGCCAGTTCTTTGGCAACGGCTTCATTTTTACCGGCTGTACCACGCATGGCAGCTATTACAGTATGACCCTCTTTAGCTAAAGTTTGGGTCATTAACTTACCAAACCCTGTGCTTGTTCCTGTTATTAAAACTATCTTTTTCATTTTGTTGTGTATTATTTACATAACAAAGATGGGGCAACGCAAAATGCTGCTAAATGACAAAAGGCAAAAAAGAGCGTTGATATTTGTCAAGAATAATTGGATTTTTTTTTCAGACGAAGAACGTTATACCAAATATAGTTAAGAAGTTTTTACATAAAGATGCAAAGCGATGCGCATATGCTACGCGTTTTCTTTAAGTTGAGATACCATCACAATAATCAATGCCCCAAAACCTGCAACTATTCCAAATGCCCAGCGTAAACCGGCTGCCTGTGCTATAAAACCTACTGCCGGTGGTATAATCAGGAAACCCAGGTAGCCCACAGTTGAAACTGCAGCAAGGGCCTGGCTGGTATTCATACTTTGCGATTTGCCCGCCATGCTGAATACCAGGGGCACAATACATGATACCCCCAACCCTACCATGGCATAACCAATATAAGTGGTATAGGTATAAGGCAAAACAATACAAAACAATAAACCTGCAGTTACCAGGATACCATTGAGTGTAAGTACTTTTTTAATCCCTACCGAGGCTACCAGTCTATCCCCGGTAAACCTTCCAATGGTCATGGATATCATATAAACTACAAATGCCGCTGTTGCAGCAGATTTAGACGGATGAACTACCTTTTGAAAATAAATGCCACTCCAATCGTACATGGTATTTTCGCAGGCCATCGATGCAAAACATATCAGTGCAAATTTTACCAGGTGCTTATCGGGTAATTTAAAGCCCGATGTATTTGCTGTAACCACTGGTTTTTCATAATAAATGTGCGGGTAAAAAATGGCCGTTGTAATCAGCATGGCAATACCCACCGTTAACAGGTGCCAGGATGCCGCTACATTATAGGATACCATTATGTATCCAACAGCCGCACCAGCAAAACCGGCAATACTCCAGATGCCATGAAAGGTTACCATGATAGATTTGGGATAAAAAGCCTGGATACTCACTGCCTGCGAATTTGTTGACAGGTTATATATGTTACGCGCAGAGCCAAAGAAAAAAAGCAGTATTACCAATTGCCACACATAGGTGGTAAAGCCGGGCACACATAGTAATAAATTAAAAGCAATGGCGCCAGTAAGCATAATACTTTTGCTGCTAAAGTGCTTCAGCATTTTTGCTGTTATGGGTATGGTAAGCATTAGCCCTATTGGCAAAGCAAACAAAACCGCCCCTAACTGTGCCTCGTTTAAATGAAGCTGTTGTTGAATAGATGGTATGCGTGATGCCCATGACGAATATCCAAAGCCCGAAATAAAGAAGAAAACTCCGCAGGCAAATCTTAATTTCGACCTGTTGGGGACGGTAGCATTATCCATGGCCTAAAAGTAAAAATAAATTATTTACCGGCCATCTGCTTCCGTATCCTGCTCAATGTTTCTGGCGATATGCCCAGGTACGATGCGATCATATTTTGAGGGAAGCGCTGCAAAAATTCGGGATAGGTGTTCATGAGTTCTATATAACGATCTTCGGCGGTATTGCTTATGGAGGAGTGGATTCTTCTTTGGTGCGAAATGTAACTGCGCTGATCTATCTTTTTTAACATGGCTTCAATAGCAGGGACTGTCTTTTTCAGATCCTCCAGCTGCCGGTAGGATATTTGCAACAGTTCTGAATCATCTATAGCGTCAATATTATATCGGCTGGGCGTATTAGTCATAAAACCTTCATAATCGCCCATCCACCAGCGCTCTATACCAAAACGCACAATATGCTCATGACCTTTATCATCAACCGTATATTGCCTTAAGGCCCCTTTGGTTACAAATGAGATATATTTACTCGTATCGCCTTCCTGCAAAAGGTATTGCCTTTTACGCAGCTTTTTGAACTTAAAGGATTGCTTAATCACTTCAATTTCTTCATCAGACAAATTTAATGATGAGTAATCTGCTACGTATTGTAATAATGTATCAAACATTTATGCGGGATCAGGATTTAAAATATTTTCAAAAATAAACATATAATTTAAGCAGCATGCTACTCAATTATCGGCTAATTGCAATTTTGAGGCATTTGTTTGTGATGGCGACAAAGAACCCCTATTTTTGGTAAAACAATCTGTTAACCGGCTGTACCGGCCTGGAATCATCTTATAAAACATGGAATCAAGGAGTATTACCTCTGAACCAACCTATAAAGCTGCCCGTGTTGTAGCCCCGTCATTAGAACGGCATTTTAAACATTTCCATTCTATGGTAAATGCAGAAAATGAGGCCGACCTTGCTGCTCCTACTCCTGATATCCCAACAATTGAGGCTATCATCGATATCTCTTTTTGGGCCAGTCTGCGTCGCGAAGAAGGCTATTCGCCTAAATTTACTTTGGCTTTTTTACCGCCGGAGAGTGCCGGGCAACCGCTTTTGTTCGGCCATAAAATAAAACTTGCACCAAATATCCTTACCAAATTTGCTTCGGCGGTTCAGCAGCCAGGAATCCACCTTGGTGTTTGGATAGAGGATGGCGAGCTTTATGTATGGGGCACTACACTTGCCATACCTGCCTATTGTTTTGTGCTGGAGGTGATAGAACCCGGACTGCTTGTGGTAAAACATCGCCGTGTAGATGGTTTTGGTAAGTTTGTGAACATTGCCATTTTAAAAGGCGATGATATTAAAGTAGTTGATGAGCAAGGCTCTACCCTGTCTGATTGCCCCACCATCCTTACTTCTATGCTTGATTTTACCCTGCCATCTTCCTGGAATGATCCGGTGAATGTGCTGGTGCAGTTAGCCGCATCTATGCAGGCCCATAAACGCGGTGGTATACTGCTGGTTGTACCATCGGATAATGACGACTGGACAGAATCTATCATCTCTCCTATCTCTTACCCGGTTTCTCCGGCTTTCTCAGGCCTTACAGATCTGATGATCCACGAGGGCATCGAAAAATATCATACTTCGTGGCAGGAAAAACTGCGTCGCGCTGTTGATACTATTGGCGGCCTAACATCTATAGATGGCGCCACAGTAATTAACGATAAGCACGAATTGCTTGCCTTTGGCGCCAAAATTGGCCGCTCATCAAAAAGCACGCGCGTGGAGGAAATTATTGTTACCGAGCCGGTTGTAGGCTGCTCAACCAAAGTAATTCACCCGGCACAAAACGGCGGTACACGGCATTTATCGGCGGCGCAGTTTGTGTTCGATCAAAAGGATGCAATTGCGCTGGTAGCCTCGCAGGATGGGAGATTTACTGTTTTTGCATGGTCGCCGATAGTGAATATGGTGCATGCGCACCAGATAGATATATTGCTGCTGTAGCGTCACCCTGCGCTCTCCAAAGCTTCCTTTGAAGTGGATTGGTGAGACTTAAAACCTCAACCCTATAGAAATATAAGGTAACGATCCTTCTTTTGAAAAGCCCATCACAGCCTCAATTAAAACCAGTTGCGCGGGGATAATG